>JAOAPT010000467.1 GCA_025463045.1 Candidatus Solibacter sp. | reverse complement strand
CGCTAAGCTTGCCAACTGCGCGTCCGCCCGCTAGTTTTCCGGCGTGATGGTCAAGCTGCGGAAGTAGTCTACGGTGCCGGGACCGCTCCAGAGCGCGACTCCGCCAGACACATCGCCGAGTTTCATCGCATGGACGACAAGGCAGGGCTGATCGGCCGCGCCGATGAAGAGCGAGGCGTCGGTGTCCTTTACGACGATGCGCATGTGGGTCCGGGCTGTATGTCGACGTAGGATTCGTACAAGCCGGGTGTTTGATCGCGGAGGCGCTTCCATCTGCGTCGTGTGATTGTGCTGGAATTGGTCGGCGGCACGGGCGTGGCGCGCGAGTATCCGCGGGCGAATTATGCGAACAAGATCGGACTGGCGCAACTCGCGGAGGTGGCGGGACTCAGTCCGTTTCATCTGACGCGCGTGTTTGCGCGTGATACCGGGATGCCTCCGCACGCGTTCTTGAATCAGGTGCGGATTGCGCGGGCGAAGGCGCTGCTGCGTACGCGGGTGCCGATCGCGCGCGTGGCGGCGGAGACGGGGTTCGCGGACCAGAGTCATCTGACACGCGCATTCAAGCAGGTGGTGCGGGTTCGCCGGGTGCGTACTGCGGGGAATGACGGGGCCTGCGTCGGTGGTATCCTCACGGAAGGCGAGGTTCCATGATCCACGCGAAGGCTGGGTGGCGCGCATTGGCCGGCACGATTGTGCTGCTCACCTCGCTTGCCGCATTCCAGCGGCCGTTTCGCGAGTTTCCAGGGAATGAGTACAACGACTTCCCGCTGCCTCGCGACTGGCAGGACAAATCCGAATGGACCTTCGCGCGATTGATGTATCCACCGTCGCCGTACGGTCGGCGCGGCTTCCGCGGACGGTATAACGGCGACTGGACCCAAGGGCGGTCGAGCTGGACTACCGACTATCCGCGTTCGGACCGTCACTTCTCGGAAGCGATGCGGCGGTTGACGCGCGTTCACAGCCGGAGCGTGGAACAGCCGGTGAATCTCGACGAAGGCGACGCGTACGACTGGCCGTTTCTGTATGGCGTCGAAGTGGGGCACTGGCAGCTCACCGACGCGCAGGCGAAGGCGATGCGCGAGTTCCTCGATCGCGGCGGATTCTTCATGTGCGACGATTTTCATGGAGTGCAGGAGTGGGAGATTTTCGCGGAAAGCATGCGCCGCGTTTTCCCCGACCGCCAGATTGTCGATATCGAAAATGGCGACACGATCTTTCACACGATCTACGATCTCGACGATAAATTCCAGGTGCCGGGCTGGAGTCCCTGGTCGCGCGGGCATCAGACTTCGGAGAATGGCGGTGTCGACCCGAAGTGGCGCGGCATCTACGACGACAAGGGGCGGCTGGTGGTCGCCATCTGCCACAATATGGATCTCGGCGATTCGTGGGAGCATGCCGACAATCCGCAGTATCCCGAGAAGTTTTCGGCGCTCGGGATTCGCATCGGGATCAACTACGTGGTGTATTCGATGACCCACTAAGTGGGCGTGGTAACATCCTTCCGTGAACCGTCTATTTTCGCTATTCCTACTTTCTTTTGCGCTCTTCGCGCAGCCCCAGGCCATTGTGATTCGCGGAGCGCGCGTGGTGGATGGCACGGGTGCGGCGGCCCGGCAGGCGACGGTCGTCATACGCGGTTCGCGGATTGAAACGGTGGCGGCGGATGCGCCCGTCCCCGCTGGGGCGCGGGTGATCGACGCGACGGGGCAGACGCTGCTGCCGGGACTGTTCGATCTGCACACGCACCTCTCGGCATCGGCCGCGACGGGCGTCTCGGGCGATTGGGGCAAGAGCCTGAAGGCGTATCTGGCGAGCGGCGTGACGACAGTCAACGACTACGCGACCTACGGCGAGATGTTCGCGCCGATGCGGCAATTACTCTCGACCGGCGCGCTACCGGGGCCGCACGTCAACATGGCAGTGCGAATGAGCACGCCGGGCGGGCACGGCACCGAAGCGGGGTGGGGCGATTTCATGACGCTCACGGCGTCGACTCCGGTGCAGGCGCACGCGCAGGCGAAGATTGCGCTGGCGTACAAGCCGGACCTGATCAAGGTCTTCACGGACGGCTGGCGGTACGGCAGTGCGCCGAATCTGAGCAGCATGAATCTGGAAACGCTGGCGGCGATCGTGGAGGATGCGCACGCGGCGCACGTCAAGGTGGTGACGCACACGGTGACGCTCGATGGCGCGAAGGTGGCTGCGCGCGCCGGAGTCGACATTCTGGTGCATGGGATCGGCGATGCGGATGTGGATGCGGAGCTGATCGAAATCATGAAGGCGAAGCACACGGCGTACGTGCCGACGCTCGCGGTATACGAGTTCAAGGCGGGCGGACCGCCTTCGCCGCGGGTGACGGCGCTGCTCGAGCCCGCGGTGCGGGCGACACTTCGTGCAACTGCGTCGACGGCCACAATGCCGCCCGAGCGCAAACTCCGCTGGCAGCATCTGACGGGCAATGTGAAGCGGTTGTACGACGCGGGAATTCCGGTGGGCGCGGGCACGGACGCGGGGATGCCGGGCACCTTCCACGGATACTCCACGCTGCGTGAGTTGGAACTACTGGTGCAGAGCGGGCTGACGCCCATGCAGGCGATCACGTCGGGCACGGGCACGAGCGCCAGGGCGCTAGGTGTGGATGCGGAGCGTGGGACGATCGCCGAGGGGAAGATCGCGGACCTGCTGCTGGTGGAGGGACGGCCGGACGAAAGGATTACGGATATCGAGAATACGCGGCGTGTGTTTCTCGGCGGCGTCGAAGTAGCGCTGCCGGAGTTGGAGAAGGCGATCCAGACGCCCGAGATGACGCCGCTGCCGGTGCACAGCGTCGCGGCGCTGGTCGACGATATGGAGCGCACCGACGGTCGGACGGCGCTCGGCACGCTGCGGGTGAACGGCACGGACGCGGGCGTGGATCACTCGCAGATGATCTTCCTGCCGGCGCTCCGCGGGGAACACGATCATGCGTTGTTGATGACGGCGGCGATGGCGGCGAAGGAGCGTCCTTACGTGCGGGCGGAGTTGCCGCTGACGCCTGGGGCGATCGAACTGGCGGACGTGAGCCGGTACTCCGGGATTTCGTTCGAGGTGCGCGGAGAGGGCGAAGGGCGGCTGGCGGTCAATGCATACCACGTGCGCAACGGCGGCGCGTACATGGCGCCATTCGCGACTGGCGCCGAATGGCGCACGGTGAAGATCCCGTTCGCGGAATTGAAGCAGCGCTCGGGCGATGCGGCGTGGGACGCGAAAGATGCACGCGCGCTTTACTTCGAACTGAGCGGTGCGCCTTCGTCGACGGCGTGGCTCGAGATCGACAACGTTAAGTTTTACTAAGTGGCGTAGTAGCCCTGACGCGTCTGAACGATGAGGTTCTTCTCTCTCGTCGTCAGGTGAATGCGGCGATAGCCGGACGCGCGCTCGGTGCGCTCGGGCGTGTAGCCGAGGCTGTACTGATGGCGAAGGTCTTCTTCGATGGCGGCGTAGACCTTCTCGAGCGGCTGTTTTTTCGAGACTTCGAAAAAGCGTCCGCCCGTCTCGGTCGCCATTTGTTCGAGCACCTTTTTGCCGTTGACGGGCGCTCCGCCTCCGCCGCGTCCGCGGCCCATGCCGCCGAAGCCGACGAGCCCGCCGCCGTAGGCGTCGCGGTCTTCGAAGAGGACCGCGTAGACGAGCGTGTCGGCGCGCTGGGCCGATTCCACGGCAGTGTAGAGCGAGGTCTTGCTGCCCTGATCGACGCCGTCGGTAAGGAGCACGAGGGCTTTGCGGCCGGACTGTTTGCGCATCAGTTCATCCGAGGCGAGGAGTACGGAATCGTAGAGGAGGGTGCCGCCGCCGCGTTGTCCACGGCCCTGCCCGCGACCTTGGCCACCGCCGCCGGGGAAGCGTCCGCCACCGCCGGGGAATCGTCCCTGTTGTCCGCCGCCCTGCTGCCGCTGCTGGCGGAGTTGCTTAGGTGCGGAGAGGTCTTCAAGCGCCTGATCGAGCAATCGGCGCGAGGACGTGATGTCCTGCAGGAGTTCGACCTCGAAATCGAAATGGATGACGAACGCGACGTCTTTTTCGGGGCGCAGGATCTGTTCGAAGAATTTGAAACTTGCCGCGCGCTCCTGTTCGATCAGATTGCGCTGGCTGCCGCTGGTATCGACCATCAGGCCCAGGGTGAGCGGCAGGTCGCTTTCCTGCGAGAAGTACTTGATCGACTGGGGCTGGCCCTCTTCATCGAGCAGGAAGTCGTCTTTTGTCAGATCGCGAACGATCTCGCCCTTTTTGTTGCGTACGTTGGCGAACAGGTTGACGACCTTGACGCCCGTCGAAAAGGTCGCGGGATCCTGTTGTCCGCGGAGAAGGCCGGCGGCGGGGATGAGCCCGAGGGCGGATAGTACGCTCCGCCGCGATATCTGTCCTGCAAGTGCCATTGGTGTTTACACAGATGCGCGAAAGGCGCGGCAGGTTACCCGACAAAATTGCCGCCGTGGGTGTAGTTGTTGGATGCGCTTCGTTGAAGAACGCACTCCGATCGGAGCCGCGACGGTTACGGAGCGGTGATCACGCGACCACCGCTCCCTTACGGTCGCGGCTCGGATTGACGGCTCGGTTCTTCATCGCGTTTGGCCTGGACGGTGCGCCATAAGGTATTGTCGGTGCGAGCGATGGCGGTTGCCTGTGCATCGTCGGGCCGCTCCTTCCGCCAGATGTGCAGCGCACCCTTGGCTACAAAGACTGCGCCAGAGGTAAGTCCGAGTAGCGCGAGGATACTAAGTCGGATAAAGGCGCGCATAAGTATCGAGACGTCAACCCTGAGTCATTCTTAGCACAGTGTCCTCCGCGTGTCACCCTGCGACGCATTGCCTCTCGTACTCCGAGTGGCGTTGTGAAATGCGATATCGTGCAACAGCGCGAGCACGCGGGCGACGAAGCCGTTCGTGGTGCCGATGGTGAAGCCGTTTAATGCGAATCCTGTGATTTCGATTGAGGCGACGATCGCGCAGATCGGACTGCCGAACAGCGGGAACGGGAATCGCGGCGCTGTGGACGATGCAGCCCGTGCAGTTGTATAAGGCCAGGCGTGGAACGTGCCGCTCTCTGATGATCTTCGCGGAGATCGATGCGCGCGGGCTCGGCGAACGCGCGGCCGAGGCGGAGGGCAAATGCCGCTTCCGGCCGGGGACGAGCGCGCTGATCGAGGTGGGTTTTAGCCTGCTGTAATACCACAGATGTGGGAAGGCAATCTTGCCTGCAGCCGGCTTTCAGGCAGCTTTCGCGGATGGCGCGCCGCCTCACGCGCCGGCTGAAGCCGGCGGCAGCCAGACTTGGATGCCCCGCTTCACAAAGCCTACCTCCTTGGGCGTCGCATCGCGACGAGGGATTTCGTCCAGCCGAGCACGCGTTCGCGAATGACGCGCGCGCCGGGGAAGAGGCTCGCGAATTCGTCCGCGCTGAGGAGGAGTACGTCGTCCAGGTAATGCTCCAGGTAGAACGCACGCCGATCGGGCGACGGACGCACGAGCGCGCTCCACACCGTGAAACGCGGCACGATGCGCCGCTGCCAATCCTTCGGCAGCCAGTGAACGAGCGGCGTGAGGAGATGCTGTTCGACGGGGAACCAGCGGTTCGGCGTCTGCACCCAGTACGCGCGGCCGACGCGCGCTACCTCGCGGGCGAAGCGGCGCTGGCTTTCCGCATCGCCTACGTGTTCGATCACCGAATTGCTGAAGACGACGTCGAATGCGCCATCGCGGAAGGGCAGCGCACGGCCGTCGCCGGCCACCCATGACGATTCGCCGGCGAAGTCCTCTTTGGTTCGCGGCGTATTCAGCAGGGTCACGCGCGGACGGTCCGTCAAGCCGTCCCAGGTATCGGGCGTACCTCCCACGTCGAGCACGCGCGTGGCGGCAGTGATCTCCAACTCACGGAGAAATCGCTGCATGCGGCGCTTCCTGAACCATGTGTTCCAGCCCATCAACTCAGCCCAAGAAAAATGGTAACCTACGCCTTCTCTTTACCCGTATGAAACTCACCACCCGTTTGAAACTCGCAGCCGTTTTCTCCGCCCTGCTCCTTTTGGCCGTGCCAGCCTTTTCGCAGGCGCCCGCGGCGCAGCGCATGGTCGTCATGATCAGTCTCGATGGGTTCCCCGCCTTTGCGCTTGACGATCCGAAGCTTCCGGCCCCCACCCTGCGGCGGCTGATCCGCGAAGGCGTCACGGCACGCATGCACACCATCAACCCGACCGTCACGTGGCCCAATCACACGGCGCTGGTCACCGGCGTGCGGGCGGACGAGCACGGGTTGTTGGTCAACGGAGCGATCGTGCCGACCGGTACATGGCCTCCCGTAAAGGTCGATCCGATGGTCGATAAGGAAAAAATGGTGCATGCCCCCACGGTCTACGACGCGGCACACCGCGCGGGTCTGACCACCGCGCAGGTCGATTGGGTCGCGATCAACAACGCGCCGACCATCACCTGGCCGTTCGCCGAATGGGCCGTCGCGGAAGATGCGGTACCGAAGGAGATGCTTCGCAAAGGCGTGCTTGCTCCAGCGGAAATGGAGAATTTCTCGAAGGCGAACATTCTCTTCCGCGATCAGATCTGGGCCAAGGCCGCCGCATTTCTGGTGCGCGAACACAAGCCCAACCTGCTGCTGGTGCACTTCCTCTCGCTCGATTCCGTGCATCATTCGTATGGGCCGAAAACACTCGCCGGTACTTCCGCGATCGCGTTCATCGATAGCTGCGTAGAGAAGGTGGTGGACGCGGTGCGTGAAGCGGGGATGCAGGATCGCACGACCTTCTTCATCGTCGCCGACCACGGATTTAAGGGGTATACGAAGGAGATTCGCCCGGCCGTCGCGCTGGGCGCCGCGGGATTGACGGGCAAAGTTTACGTCCTGGCCGAAGGCGGCACCGCCGATGTATACATTGAAAAATCGCAGATTGCCGAACTGCTGCCGAAGACGATTCAGACGCTGCAATCGGTCGAAGGCATCGATAAGGTGATCGCGCCCGAGGGTTACCCGGCGCTCGGGCTGCCGCTGCCCGCGAACGATCCGCAGATGAGTCATCTGCTGCTGACAGCGAAGGAGGGCTACGCGTTTTCCGGCGCGACCGGCGGACCGGTCACGGCGGCCGTCCCGCAGACGCGCGGCAGTCATGGATACCTGGCGTCCGACCCGGATATGGACGCGCTGTTCATCGCGTCCGGCTTCGGCGTGCGGCGCGGCGCAACGCTCGCACCAATCGCAAATATCGACGTCGCACCGACGATTGCAAAATTACTTTCCGTGCCGCTGCCCACAGCGAAAGGCAAGCCGCTCCCGATTCAGTAGATTTTTTTCGAACGATTTTCGACCGCCTGCGTATTCCTCTCTAAGTTCAGTCGGGAGGGAAACGTGAAGCTACTCATCACGCTGGTCTGCGCCGCGGGCGCTGCTTTCGGTCAGGACGCCGTACTTACCGGCGAGTGGTCCGGCATCTTCCAGCAAGGGCCGATTTACGTAATCTTAAAACAGGACGGAAACAAGCTCTCCGGCTCCGGCGGACCGACTCAAAAACGGCAGTTGCTGGATTTCAAGGACGGCTCCATCGACGGTACGCATGTTGTCTGGATGGCCGGACCGATGCGTTTCGACTTGCAACTCACGGGCGATACGCTGCGCGGCGAGATGATCAACAAAGGCGATACCTCGAAAGTCTACCTGAAGCGTGTCGGCGCCAAAAACGGGCCAGAGCCGGCGTTCGAAGTGGCGTCGGTGAAGCCCTCGCATCCTTCCCCGGAAGCGCGATTCTCGTCACAGATGAAGATGGATCCCGGCCGGATCACGCTGACGAACATCACCCTCAAGCGCATCATCGTATCCGCCTACGACATGA
>JAOAPT010000459.1 GCA_025463045.1 Candidatus Solibacter sp. | reverse complement strand
GCTTGACGACGGCGAGGGGCATGAAGTGGCGGGACGAATCGAGCATGAGTCCGCGCCAGGGAAAGCGGGGCTGGTCTTCGATGTGGGTGGCGGGGACTTCGAAGCCGTTAGGACCGAGAGTGACGAGCTGGGCGAAGGTGGCGAGTCCGTGGAGGGCTCCGGCGCGGGTGGGAGCTTTGAGGGTGGCGCCGGCGGGCGTGACGTCGAGCGTGTAGGATTCGTTTTCGGAGAGGGTGGGGTAGGGGTTGCCGGGGGCGGCGATTTCGACGCGGAGTTTGGGGGTGGCGTCCTTGAGGCCGAGCATGGGGATGCCGGTCTGGCGGGAGATCTGGAGGACCGTGCGTCCGATGGCTGTTTCGAGGCGGGGATCGGGGATGCCGGAGAGGGCGGCTTTGAAGGTGTTGTCGATGGGGAGGGCTCCGTCGGCGGGGCGGACGGTGGCGGGGAGCGGCATGAGGGCCGCGGAGGCGGAGGGAATCAGGGCGCAAAGAAGCGCGAAGCGAAGCATGAGTCTATAGTACAAGGCTGCGCGCGGGTGAGACTGCAAGAAAAATCTTTAGCGCCGAGTAACGCCGACGAACGCCGATAAAAAAGAGGGGCAGGTATAGCGCTATAGCGGAGACATGATACGATTGCGTTTCGAAAAGGCGAGGGCCATCAACATGCAAATCAGCAGACGAGATCTAGGAAAACTGGCGCTGGCGGCGATTCCGGCGACGAAACTTCTGGCGAAGGCGAATTCGAAGTGGGGCGGGGTGCAGATCGGGATTAACGCTCCGTACAGCTTCCACAATATGCCTCCGGGGGCGGACGATATTTTGAAGTACATGGATCAACTCGGGCTGAATGCGGTGGAACTGCGGTCGCAGCCGGTGGAAGGGTGGCTGAAGGCTCCGGTGGTGCCGGCGGCTCCCGGGCGCGGGAAACCGCCGTTGACGTCTGAGGAGACCGCGGCGCGGAAGGCGGCGATGGACGCCCTCAATAAGTGGCGGCTCGGTGTGACGGCCGATCAGATGAAGAGCTTCCGGAAGCATTACAACGATGCGGGAGTGTTGATCGAAATCATGAAAGTGGACGCGATCAATACGATGCCGGACGATGTCGTCGATTACTTCTTCACGCTGGCGAAGACGCTGGGGGCGAAGGCGCTCTCGTGCGAGATTCCGTTGAGCGAGACGAAGCGGCTGGGCGAGTTCGCGGCGAAGCACAAGCTGATGGTGGGGTATCACGGACATACGAATGTGACGAGCCCGGAGGCGTTCGGGAGGCCGGAGAGTTGGGAGACGGCGATGACGTACTCCAAATACAACGGGATCAATCTGGACATCGGGCACTTCATCGCGGGGAATAACGTATCGCCGATCGAGTTCATCAAGAAGCATCACGACCGGATCACGCACGTGCATATCAAAGATCGCAAGAAGCAAAACGGGCCGAATATGCCGTTCGGCGAGGGCGAGACGCCGATCAAGGAAGTGCTGCAGTTGATGAAGACGGAGAAGTATCCGTTCCAGGGGACGATCGAATTCGAATACCCGGTGCCCGCGGGATCGGACGTGCTGACGGAAATCGCCAAGTGCGTGAAGTACTGCAAGGACGCGCTGGCGTAACGGTTATTGCGGGCGCTTCATCGGGCGCCATTCGGTTGTGGCTCCCTGATTGGGGTTGGCGGAGGGATCGTCTGTGCCGACGATGTTGCCCTGACGATCCATCCAGTAATGGCGGTAGGTCAATGGCAGGTCGACTTTCTGATTATCGCCGAAGGGATTGAGGTAGGGCTGCACGCCGCCCAGGTTTTCGCGCACCGCGGTATTGCGCCGATCCTGTGAGGCGTTGCGGTCGTCGGTGACCTGCTGCCAGTTGCGCTGGGACCACTCGCGATAGTTGCGGGCGGCCTCGGCGTAGGCGGTGGAGTTGCGGAGGTTCTGCGCCATGAGGCCGCGGACGCCGAAGGCTGCGCCGTTGACGGCGGAGATCTGGTCGGCAACCTGCGGCAGCCACTTTGCATAGCCCTCCCACTGTCCGGCTTGCGAGATGGCGGCGGTCATCGCCATGAGCGTGGAATCGTAAGCGGGCTGGATGTTGCATTTGGCGATGCCGCGGACGGGACCGTTGGCGGTGGAGTACGCGATATCGAATTCGACGGCTTGGGTGAAGCCGGGGACGGGCTTGGCGGGGCGCGGTTCGCCGAGGCGGAGATTGTTCGGACGCATGGCCATGAGCTTGGTGGAGACGAACTGGGCGGGCGGATAGTTGGGCGGGAGTCCGGCGTTGCCGACCATGACGGTGAAGGCGTGATTATCGGGAGCGATGAGGGTGAGGGCGAACTGGCCATCTTCGCCGACTCGCCAGCCTTGGGGAAGGGCGTAGGAGAAGAACTGTCCACTGGCGATCGTGAGGTTCGCGCCGGTGGGGGCGACGGGTTTCACGGGGAAGAATTTGGGGCGCGGCTGCTGGGCGGCGGCGAGGGTGCAGAGGGCGAGTGCGCAGAAGGGCTTCATCGCTTCATCTATATTCCTACTTTCACGACTTCGGCGCACTTCGGTTTGACGGTGACGGGCTCGCCTTTTTTCTCGCAGGCCTTGAGGAATTCGGGGTCGTGCCAGATGCCCGGTTCGACATCCTCCCAGGCGAAGACCTTGTACTCGCCTGGAGTGACGGCGGGGAATTCGAATTTGCCGTACTGATCGGTGGTGGCGGACTTGAAGAGATCGGCGCGTGCGCGGAGGCGGAGTTCGGGGGCGAGGAGGACGGTGGCTCCGGTGACGGGCTGTCCGTTTTGTTCGAGCGCGAGGCCTTCGACTTTGCCGCCGTCGGGGGAGAGCGTGATTTCGAATTCGACGTCGCGCCGGAGGTGACGGTGAGCCCCTCGGAGAGCACGTCGATTTCGCCGGAGCGGATGCTCTTCACGTAATAGCCCGGGGCCTGGCCGTAGAGACGGACCTGGTAGACGCCAGGGGCTACGTCGCTCAGCAGCAGGTTGCCGTGGCGGGCGTCGAGGAAATAGCCGCGGCGGTCGTCGGAGTTGAGGAAGATCGAAGAGGCGGTGGAGGGGAGTTTTGCGTCGCCCTCGACGGAGAATTTCGCGCGCACCTGGGAGGCGGGGCCGAGGACGGCGACGACGCCTTCGAGATCGGCGGACACGTCGAGCGGGCGCATGCCGACCTGGGATTCGTTGCGCTGCGCGGTCAACAGATACGCGCCGGCCTGCACGCCGCGGAGTTCGAAATCACCGTTGGGAGAACGGGACACGGTGCTGAGGCTGCGGTCGAGATGGAGGGTGCTGTCGCGTTTGCTGAGGGCGACGGGCGCGTTGGGCACGGGAGCTCCGGCGGTGGTGACGACGCGGCCTTTGATGGTGAAGGTGTGGGCGCGGGCGAGAGTGATGTCGATGCCGGTAATGCGCGCGCCGGTGGGGACTTCGACGGGCGTGCCGAGAGAGAGGTCGGCGGAACCAGGGTAGACGGTGGGCACTGGATTTTCGCGCGGCGCGGTGGGGGAATGATCGACGCGGAGGCTGGAGTCCGTGGCGGGCCGGACGCCGACGACGTACTTGCCGGGGGCGAGATCGCGGACGCGGTACTGGCCGAGATCGTCGGTATCGGTGCCGGTGTAGGATTCGAGGCGCGGCTTGCCGTATTCGTAAGTGAGACGGGCGACGCTGACGTAGGCGTATCGCGGATGGTGCCGGCGATGACGGCGTAGGGGACGAGTTTCAACTTGAGGTCCGTGAGGGTTTGGCCGGGATCGAGACGGATAACGGCGCCGTTGCCTTCCGCGCGGCGGGAGCCGTAGGAGGTTTCCAGATAGCCGGGACGCTTGCCGGTGAGGGTCGAGATCGATCATGGTGAAGCGGCCTTCGGAATCGGTGATGGCGCCGGCGGGAGTGCGGGTGGAGCGTTCGACTGCGCCGAGGATGAGTTCGACCTTGTTGAGCGGTTCGCCCGTGACGGAGTTGACCACTGTGCCGGAGAGAGTACACCGTTCGGTGGGCCTATCCTGTGCGGCGACAGTGAATGCGAGGAGGAGGAGCGGGGGCACGTGGGCCTGCATGCACGCGGTATGCCGTGAGGGAGCGGTGGCGTTCCTCGGGTGACCACCGCTTCCTTACGGTCGCGGCTCGGATTGGAGTATTAGCGCCTGGTGGTGACGCGCGTTGGGTCAGCGCTTGGTGGTGACGCGCGTGGGTTAGCGCCTGGTGTTGACGCGCGGTGGGTTAGCGCCTGGGTGACGCGCGTTGGGTTAGCGCTTGGTGGTGACGCGCGTTGGGTTAGCGCCTGGTGGTGACGCGCGTGGGTTAGCGCTTGGTGGTGACGCGCGTTGGGTTAGCGTCTGGTGGTGACGCCCGTGGTGTTAGCGCTTGATGGTGACGCAGCCGCACTGGCAGTTGTGCTGCTTGCAGCGGCACTCGTTGGGTTTGCAGTTGCAGGTGCAGGCCTTGGTGCAGGTGGTCTGGATGTTCTTCGTATTGGACATTTTCTTTTCTCCTTTTCGTTTGCGCTTTCTCGCGCTTTCACAGGGGCTGACGCGCGGCCGCCGAAAACATTACAGTGCGACTTAAGTGATCTTTTTGCTGTAAGGTTTCGCGCCGTCTCCCGTCAGCCTCCCTGTACGCGCCATAGGCGCTCAGATGCGGACAAGATGAGAAACCACAACGTGAAAGTGATGTTGACGATGATGCGGGCGGCGGGTGTCGCGATGGCCGAGGACCACTCCTATCAGAAGAGCAAGCTCCCGGATGCGAAGGG
>JAOAPT010000448.1 GCA_025463045.1 Candidatus Solibacter sp. | reverse complement strand
CTCGGCGATCTCGCGCTGTTCAATATCGCCGTGCTTTCGCTGATGCTCGAACGCCGCGTCCGCGAAACGGGCTTCGGCTTCCTCCCCACGCGCAAAGACTGGCGCATCGGCTTCCGCAATTTCGTCTGCTACCTGCCCGTCGGCCTTCCCGTGGTATTCCTCCTCAATGCCGCCCACTTCCAGGTTTCCAAAGACCCGTTGAAAGTGACCGGTCAGTTTGTCGGCTTCCTCTTCGCCCTGACGCTTGCTGAGGAGTTCTTCTTCCGCGGTGTCCTCCAGCAATGGATCGAGGAGTGGACCTGGAGTCGCCAGACCGCTCTGGTCGTCACCAGCATCTTGTTTGGCGCAGTCCACCTCTGGTACCGCGGATTCCCGAATTGGAAGTGGCTGATCGTCGCCGGAACGCTCGGCTACTTCTGCGGACGCGCACGCAATCAGGCCGGCAGCATCCGCGCCGCGATGGTCACGCATACCTTGGTGATCACCACGTGGCGCGCGTTCTTCGTCTAGGGACTTGCCCCGACAAATGGTTGTGAAGGAGGGCCACCGAGAAGAAATCTGGTCTCTCCAAAAAGATTTCTGTGGAAAAGTGCTCTGAGGTGTTTATTCAAACGCTCCATTTTTGAATATAGGGTGTGAGCCATTTTCAATTCGAACTACACCCGCAGAGCGCCGGATCAGGGGACTTGCGAACACGGCGCCATGAGCGGTACCTGCACGTGAACCTGGATGTCGAAGTGGCGAGTGCCGGCCGGTGTTCCGGAGCGGTGCGATATCAGTGACAACAAGCGTCAGGCGTGACAGTCACCGAGGCTTTCCAGAATCCTTCGTCGGAATCTTCTGGGCCGTGCAAGAAAAAGGAGGGCCGGCAATTCTGCTGGAACACCGATGTTCCTTGAAAGATGCTGAGCCATATGGTGCGATGCTCACCTGCTCCCATGGACATTACGATATCTGGGAGCAATGGCATAGAGGCTCCGCCCTTGTTCGTGAAGGTTTCGCATCCCTGGTCGCGAGGAGCGAGTACGAGGAATGGCCGCGCGGCCGAGTCGTGTATGACGCGGATCGTGAGCGCTTCATCCTCTATGCTGATGCGCAGATTCTCGAACGCCTGCCGGTGAAGCTTACGTCGAGACGCACGTGAAGTATGTCTTCGGTTCCGATGAAAGGACTCAGGGCTACGCGCGCCTCCAGGGAACGACGATCCGGCACAATGCTGAATTGCCTTATGTCGGCGCATCCACCCTTCAAAAATGGATTGACCGGGCCGCCGAGTACAGTGGGGAAGAGAAGACGTGCGTCGATGATGTGGTCGCAGGTAATCCCTCGATCATCGATCTTGAGATGGGTCTGCCCGCCATAGGCGATGGAAGGACTGCGCCACGCATCGACTGTGTGGCGCTTGAGCAAGAGGGTGAAGTCATCCGGATTGTGTTTTGGGAAGCTAAGATGATCGACGATAGCCGTCTGCGATCTAATAATGAGCCGGAGGTCTTCAAGCAGGTCGAAGTATATCGGACGTACTTGGCCGATTCGGATCGGGCACAAGGCATCGAGATTGCTTACCGGAACGTCTGTGGGTTGCTGCAGGACATGCGGGCAATGGCAGCAAGTCTCGGCAAGGATATCAAACTGGACCAGCTGATCATTCAGGCGGCTGACAAAGAGGCGAATCTGAGAGTGGACCCCAATCCACGGCTCGTCATTCTACACGGCAACGACGCAAGGAAAATCGGCAGTTGGGCTCCGCACGAATACAAGCTTCGGGAGACTCTCCGGATCACTTGTCTTGTCTTTCAGAAAGAGCCTTACACTTTCCGCCGGCCCGAGATGAAATCTTGAATGACGTTTGGCTGACGGTACACCGTGCCACTCATCAGATTGGCGGCAATTGCATAGAACTCACCACGGCGGATGGACACAGGATAATACTCGACGTGGGGCGTCCCCTCGACGCTCCGCGAGACGCGCGTGGGCTGTTGCCCACGTCGTTAAGTATTGACGCGCCCAGCGATGGCGTTCTGATTTCCCATCCTCACCAGGATCACTATGGAATTCTGGAGGATATTCCGCCTGAGTGGCCCGTCCATTCAGGCGAACCAACGGCGTGGTTGATAAGGCTCAGTTCGGCCATTCTGGGAAAATCACTTCCGCACATATTCACCTCATGGAAGAGCGGCGTTTCGTTTGAGCTCGGCCCGTTCAAGGTGACCCCGATTTTTACCGACCATTCGGCCTTTGACGCACACATGCTGCTCATTGACGTGCACGGCAAACGAATCCTCTATTCCGGTGATTTCAGAACGCATGGACGTAAATCGGCTCTCCCGCGACGGTTAATGAACGCGCCCCCAGGGAACCTGGATGTGTTGCTGATGGAAGGTACTAACCTCGGCAGCGATAAGTCATGCATCAGTGAAAGCGAGCTTGAAAGCGAATTTGTAAGGCTCTTCCGAGTCACGTGCGGTCGTGTTTTCGTGGCGTGGTCGGCTCAAAACGTCGACCGCACCGTCACGCTCTATCGCGCGTGCCTGAAGACGGGTAGGACGTTGGTAGTTGATCTCTACACCGCGGAGGTGATGGAGACGCTCGCGGACTTCGGAGATCTGCCCCGGCCCGGCTGGAGAAATTTGAAAGTTGTCATTACAAAAGCCTTGGCTCGCATGTATCGACGTACCGGACGGGCAGCGTTCGTAGATCAAATGGCTCAGCACGGAGTCTCCGCGGCCAAACTCGCACAAGCGCCGTCGAAGTGGGTGGCGATGGTCCGTCCTTCCCTCATCCGCGACTATGTGATAAAAGATGTCGTGCCGAACTCCGACGACGCCTGGTGCTGGTCGATGTGGCGCGGCTATTTGGATAATGAGGACGGCGCTTCCGTGCAAGCGTGGTTTGCGGATGGAGGAAGTCGTGCGGCGCACCTTCATACGAGTGGGCATGCTTCTCCGTCGGAATTGCGGGCATTCGCGGTGGCAATGAATCCTAAGCATCTGGTGCCGATACACGGCGCCGCGTGGGACGAGAACGCCGATGGTTTTCCCCCCATAACGCGATTGTGTGATGGACAGCCGATGGCCTGCCACGGTTGAAGATCGCATGGGCCGCCGGAGCATCCGTGCCGCGATGGCGACCCGCATTCTAGTGATCACCACCCGGCGAGCGTTCTTCGTGTAGAAACAAAAACCCGCGTCGTCTCCACGGCAGGAGCTTCACCCGGACCGTGGAGACGCGCGCTTTGTCCTCCTTTACTTGCCGTGCTGCATTCGCTGCCGTAGCGCGGCGCGGACATTTTCAGGCAGAACGAACGGCAGTCGTCCTCCCACCGTGTCCGGTGCCCTGGAGGACGTACCGCTGTTTGGGCTCGCCAGGAAACCGTGAACTTCGCACAACTCCGGGTCTCCCATACACGTGCTCTTCACCGCGCCAAAGCCCGCGATCTCTCCGCTGGAGTTGATCGACGTGGCGAGCAACAAATACAACGGAGAGTTGCCGGGGATCAAGTCATTCAAGTCGCTCATGAAGCCGTCGCGCCAGAAGGTCGCGCGCGGACTTCCCTCTTTGTCGAACGAGAAGCCTACTACATCGCCGCGCTCGTTGATCGCCGCGCCGACGCTCGCAACGTCGCCGGGGAGAGTACCCAGATCCCGCATCCCTGTCCCCTTCGTCCACAAGAACGCATTCGTCTGAAAGTTCGGAGAGCTCTTATCGTTCAGCGACGAAACGCCAACGGCCTGCCCCTTGTTATTGATTGCCAGCCCGATATTCACCACCTTCCCGCCGAGGTTGCCCATGTCGACGGGCGATCCGTCCTTTTCCCAATACACCGCGTGCGGCCCGAATGCGACCGGAGGAAGAGTGGTGTTCGCGCACGTCCCCGTTGCGCCTACGGCCTGCCCATTGTCGTTGATCCATAACGCCATCCCCACGGTGTCCCCGGGCAGCCGGCGCAGTTCGCGGATGTCTCCCGCCTTCGGACCCCACACCACAGGTTCGAAATCCAGCACTTGAGGACCGGTGCCGCTGAGCGACGGTTCGGACGGACACGCCGGGTCGCGCGTGCCGTTCTCCGCAATCCCCGCCACTTCCCCTCGATTGTTGCTGTTCCCCACCGTCCCGTTGTAGCCTCCCAATAACGGAAGCGCCGTCATCACGCCTTGCAGGAGAAATGGCCGGCATTGTCTCCCCGTACCGTAGGCGCAGAAATTTGCGTTGTTGGGATCTTTCGCCGTCGTTTCCGCCTGAATCGGAATCTGGCCCGACGGGTTGATCCCGAATGCGCCGCTGTTCAATCCAGGCGTGCCCAGGTCGATCTTCAGGCCCATGACCCAGAGCGCCGCGTGTTGGTTGCCGTCGCGAGCGCTCGATATGCCTGTTACGTAACGATTGTCGCTGACACCGGTGGCCTGGCTGAACGGCCCGGCAATCGCACCAAGCTCGATGATGCTATATCTCGGCGCCGGCTGTGCCGCCGCCACCATGGCCAGCAAACCGCCGGCCGCGATTGAAGTCAGAATACGTTTCATGTTGCCTCCGTTCCGATAGGCGCGGAACCTGCCCGGGAACTCGCATGCGAGGGAACAATTATTTTTCGAGAACCTTGCCGGGTTACAATAAACCACTTCGTCCGCCGGCAAGGTGCGGACGCGAGTGAGCCAGCCATGGAAGACATCAACGCGCTTCTCAGCGCCTGGAGCGCCGGTGAACAAAGCGCGCTCGAAAAGCTGACCGCCATCGTCTATGACGAGCTCCACCGCATGGCGCACCGCTACATGCGCCGCGAGCGCCCCGGTCACAGTCTCCAAACCACCGCCCTGGTCAACGAAGCCTACGTGCGGCTGATCGACTACAAACGAATGCAGTGGCAGGACCGCGCCCACTTCTTCGCGATTTCGGCCCAGTTGATGAGACGCATCCTGGTGGAGCATGCGCGGCGGCACAACCTGAAACGGGGAGGCGGCTTGCAGCATGTCCCGCTGGACGAAGCCGCCGTCGTGGGAGACGGTCGCACCACCAACATCCTCGAGCTGGACGATGCCCTCAACGTGCTGGCGCGGTTCGATGCCCGCAAAGCACAGGTCGTCGAAATGCGCTTCTTCGGTGGACTCAGCGTGGAAGAGTCAGCCGAAGTGCTCAAGGTCTCGCCCGCCACCGTGATGCGCGATTGGAGGACTGCCCAAGCCTGGCTCTATCGCGAATTGAGCGCCGGGTCGACCGGGATGTCCGGCGATCGCAGCTAACTGGCCTCCGCCGGGCTCGACCTAAGCACGCACGGCGTCACGTCGTAAGGATACGAACGCCACCGAATGCTCTGCTGGTCAGGTGCATCGCATTGGCGGACTGAAGGCTATTTCGGTCAGCACGAGCCTCGGCGCTCGAATGTTCTTCGACCGAAGCAGACGCCATTATTCGCACAGCCCACGCTGAGCCAGCGCTCCTCGGTCCCACTGTGCTCCAGATCCGCGACAGTGAGCAGGCGTGGGTCATAAAAGACCGTGGAAGCCAGTTCGAGGTGACGCCATGCTTGCGCGCGTTGGAATCAGCTTTGCCGTCGTCCCACTCGAATTGAAATGGCCTCGCCGCCAGCGATCTATCCTCATTACTACGCTATAGCAAGCAAGGCTGGTGGACGAGTCGTTCGGTAGAGGTACGAGGCGGGCTCATCCCGGCAGATATCACCGACGCGAGGAGGCGAGTACTTTTTCGGGGGGCTTTTGCGAATAGCGTTTGACCACTGCGACGCCTGCGAAGATCACCAGCATCGATGCCGTCTCGCGGATGCCGAAGGGCTCGCGGTAGAACAGCCAGCCGAGCGCGACGGCGACTACGGCGTTGACGTAGGGGTAGACGGAAACGATCGCGACCGGCAGGCGGTCCATCGCGTAGACATACGCGCTGTAGCCCACCAGGGACCCGAAGGTCACGAGGTAGAGAATCGCGGTGACGCCGCGCGTGCTCCAGTGGACCGTGAGATTGCCGGAGGCGAGTGCGACGGGAATCATCGCCAATCCGGCGGCGAGTTGCTGCACACCGCCGGCGACCACGGGATGGGCCTTGCCCGCCTTGCGGCGTTGGATGATGGAGCCGAAGCTCCAGCCCGCCATACCGAACTGTAGAGTGAGGAAGCCAACGATCAGCTTATGGTCGAAACCGTGCGTACCTGGGTCGGGGCTGAAGAGCAGCGCCGCGCCGGCGAGTCCGATCGCCATGCCGCCGATCGTCGGCGCGTGCAGGCGCACACCGCCCGGCAGAAGCGCTTCCACGCCGACCATCCAAAATGGCGAGATGGTGACGATCAACCCGGCGATGCCGCTGGGAACGAGCGTCTCCGAATACACGAGCGCGCCATTGCCGATGCCAAGCGTCAGGAGACCGCTGAAGCAGGCCCACGCGAGTTCTTTGCCACGCGGGAGGTACAGCCGCCGCGCTCCGGCGAAGATCAGCATGATGGAGCCCGAGAGGATATAGCGGACGCACACCAGCAGCATGGGCGGGAAAGATTCCAGCGCCATGCGGATGCCGAGGTACGTGGTGCCCCAGAAGAAGCACACTGCGATCAGCGCAACGTAGGCCTTGAAAAGAGGGTGGCGGGACAACCTTATGCCGACGCGTTACCGCCGACGTTTTGCGTAGCGTCGTCGAAAGCTTGCGGGGGATTGTAGTAGAGAATGCGCTGGCAGCTCTCGCAAGGGAGAATCGCCTCGCCCCGCTTAATGTCCTGGTAATACTGCAGGCGCAGCACGATGTGGCAGGCGGTGCAGCGGCCATCGACCACTTCGGCCAAGGCCACGCCGCGGCGGCCTTTGCGGACGCGCTCGTAGTTCTGGTAAACGGGGGGTTTGACTTCCTTGACGATGGCGGCGCGCTCGCCTTCGAGTTCCGAGGCGGCCTTCTGGTCCACGGCGGTGCGTTCGCGAGCTTCGTTCTTCTCGCCCTCCACCTGGGCCTTTTCGACTTTGAGGGCCACTTCCGCCGCTTTGACGTTCTTTTCCAGCGGTTCGGATTCGGTCATCAACTCGAGAATGCGGTCTTCGAAGCGGCGGATTTCCTTCTCGCAATATTCGATTTCGTTCTGGAACGCGCGGTAGACCTCGTTGGTTTTGGCCCCGAGGGTTTGATCCTTCAGTTTTGAAATCTTCTGCTGCTGGATCTGAATATCGCTTTCGCACTTCTTGCGCTCGTTCTGGTTGGCGACCATAGCAGCTCGGTCGGCCTCGAGTTTGCGCTCGTGCGCGCCTAATTTCTTTTCAATTTCGGCGATGTGCTTGGGCAGGGTGGCGATTTCGCGGGAAAGCTCCGTAAGGCGATTATCGATATCCTGCAGACGGATCACCAGTTTCAGGTCAGGGAGCATTTCTTATGCAAGTCTAACACGCCCTATTCCGCGCGCCGGACTTCTACCTGCTTAAGCATCTCCTCGGTCTGCTGCAAAGTGGCGAAATTCATGCCCGGCAGGCGCGCCGATGCGGTGCCGGCGGCCACGCCCCAACGGAGCGATTCCACACAGTTCTTCTTTTTCACCATCGACCACGCGTAGGCGGCGGAGAGAGCGTCGCCAGAGCCGATGGGGCAGACGGCGTCGACGCGGGGCGGCAGGGCCTCCACGAGTCCGTCGCGAAAGGCTCCGATGGCTCCGCGGCTGCCCAACGATAGGACGACCGACTCCGGGCCCATGGTGCGAATCCGCTCCGCCGCTTCGAGGTAATGGGTGCGGGTGAGCAGATTGCGTCCCAGCAGGCGCTCGGCCTCCTGCTGATTCGGGGTGGCGACGGTGGGCCGCTCCTCAATGCCGATGCGGAGCGACTCGCCATCGGCGTGGAGCAGCGTCTTGACCTTCTTTTTGCGAGCGGCGGCAATCAGGCGGCCGTAAAAATCAGGCGGGACGCCGGGGGGAATGCTGCCGCAGACCATCAGCCAGCTTGCCTGATCCAGCAGATCTTTGACGGCCCGTTCCACGCGCGCCACTTCGACCTTCGAGAGTTCCGGTCCCTTCTCGTTCAAATTGACCGTGAGGCCGTGGCGATCCGTGATGGTGAGATTGGTGCGGATCTCGTTTTCTATGGGCACCACCTGAAAGGCCAACCCGTCGATCTTGAGGTGTTCCTCGAGCCGCTTTCCCGCCTCGCCGCCCGAGATCAGCACGGCCATCGTCGCTCCTGCGAAACTGTGGATCACGGAACTTGCATTAATCCCGCGGCCACCCGCCGATTCGCGCGTCGAGTTGATATAGGCGCGATCTTCGAATGCCAGCCGGTCGACACTGATCACGTGATCGATCGTAGGGTTGATGGTCAGGGTGATGATCAAGCTTACATTCTAAGGCTTGATCGCCAGGATCGCATCTAGCGAAACACCGGTGTGCCGGCCTTCCACCTGATGAAAGCCGGCGCGCGTCAGCAGGGCGCGATATTCGCCGAGGCTGCGCTCGCGGCCCTCGGTGACCACCAGCATATTCAGCGATTGCATGTTGGCGGCGACCGGACCGACGCCGTCCTCGGCGAGGAGTTTTTCGCCGATCAAGAGCGCGCCGCCCGAGGGCAGGCGCTGGAAGACTTTCGCGAGCAGCCGGTCGATCTTTTCCTCGGACCAATCGTGGAGGATGCGGCCGGTGTAGAAGAGATCGGCCTCGGGCAGTTCGTCGACGAAGAAATCGCCGGAGACCACTTCGATGCGTGCGGCGGCGGAGGAGCGCGCCACGAGTTCGCGCGCGATCGCACCGGCCTGCGGCAAATCGAAGACCACGCCTCGCAAGTCGGGATAGCGTTCGCAGGCGGCGATGGTGAGGTGACCGGTTGCTCCGCCGAGATCCACCAGGCGGCGGAATCGGCTGAGATCGAACGCGGCGGCGACTGCGGGCGAGGTGAGCATGCCGAAGCCGTGCATGCCCATCAAAAAATCATGCATCGATTCCGGAGTGCGGAAGAAGGCACTGAAGAGTGGTCCGTCGAGTCCGAAATTCTGCGACCAGCGCGGCGTGCCTTCGCGGACCGCGTCGGCGAGATTGCCCCACATCGGGTAGAGCGCCTGATCGGAATAGCGGATGTAGCCGCTCATCGAGTGCGGACTGGCGGTGTAGAGGTAGGTCTCGGCCACGGCGGCGTTTTCGTAGACGCCTTCGCGTTTGTGGAGCAGTTGAAGCGCCGCGCAGCCATCCAACAGGCGGGCTAGCGCCTCGGGCTTCGCGCCGAGCTGTGCGGCCAGCGTCTCCGCAGTCGCGGGGCCGGCGTGCAGCGCGTCGAACACGCCCATGGAGAGGGCGGTAAACATCGTCTTCGAATGGCGGAACGCCTCGATCAGATTGAGAACGGGAGAGGCATCGGGCAGGTTCGGGGTCATAGGCGGCGGAGATGGTCGTAACCGAGAGCGGGCAGCGGCGCGCCATCGAGCAGGACGGCGCCGGGGCTTCCCTTGCGCATGGTACCAATTCGGGTGAGCGGCAGTCCTTCGAAGTCCTGCGGCGCGCGAGTGCGGGCGGACAAGGTGAACAGGAGTTCGTAATCTTCACCGCCGTGGAGCGCCTGCTCCAACGTAGCGCCGGGGAAGAGCGGGGGCGCGGCAATCTCGGCCTGCAGGTGGGAGGCGAGGCACAGGCGGCGCAGGTCGAGCGAGAGTCCGTCGCTGAGGTCCATGGCGGAAGTCGCGTGGAGCTTTTCGCGCAGGAAGCGCCCTAGCGCGAGGCGCGGTTGCGGGCGCTTGTGCCGCGCCCACGCCTTGCCGCGGCCGGTAGCGAGTCCGAGCGCGGAACCGCCGAGCTCGCCCGAAACGTAGATCGCGTCGCCGGCTCGTGCACCGTCGCGCCGCAGCGCCTTGCCGCGCGGCACAGTGCCTGCGACCACGATGTCGCAGATCACGTGTGCATCGCGGGCAACGTCGCCGCCGATCAGCGCAGCGCCGGACGCTTCGGCGAGGCTGAGCAGTCCGCGATAGAAGCCGTCGACCCAGCGTGCGTCCACTCCATCGCCGATCGCGAGGGAGAGCAGGCAAAAGCGCGGAGTGCCGCCCATAGCGGCGACGTCGCTGAGTCCGCGGGCGTCGGCCTTCCAGCCCGCATCGGCGGCGGTGTGGGTGGTGCGCAGGAAGTGCGTGCCTTCGATCAGCAGGTCGGTCGTGTACAGCCAGTCCTCGGCGGCGCCGCCCGGGCGGACGATTGCGCAATCGTCGCCGATCCCGAGGACGACGCCCGAGCCCGGAGCGGCGCGGGCGCGGATGCGGTCGATGAAATCGAGTTCGCCAGACGGAAGCGGCATCACTTGTATAGTCGCAAACCGGGGATGGGTCAAAACAAGGTATTCTGACGATTCGGCCCCATGACACGGAATACATTGAAGTACTCTTTTGTTCTCGCCGGTTTCAGCTGCTTGATCGCGGCCGGCCAGGTGAGACCCAAGAAAGACCCCCGGCTGGTATTGCTGATCGCAGTGGATCAATTCCGCTACGACTACCTCACGCGATTTCGCGACGAGTACAAAGGCGGCCTGGACCGGCTGCTGCGCAACGGCGCCAACTTCGTGAACGCGAATCTCGATCACTATCCGACGGTGACGGCCGTCGGACATTCCACGATGCTGAGCGGCGCGACTCCGCAGACCAGCGGGATCATCGCCAACGAGTGGTACGACCGCGAGGCAGGGAAGACGGTGACCAGCGTCTCCGACGATTCGGTGCGGCTGCTCGGCGGGCAGGATGTCGCGGGCGAATCGCCCCGTCGCCTGCTGGTGAGTACATTGGGTGACGAAATGAAGCGCGGCATGCGCGATCATCCCAAGGTCATCGGGATCTCGTTGAAGGATCGTGCTTCGGTGCTGCCTTCCGGGCACATGGCGGACGCCGCGTACTGGTATGACACCAAGACCGGGACCTTCGTCAGCAGCACTTACTACTTTCCGAAACTGCCGGATTGGGCAGAGGCGTTCAATCAACGCCGTCTGGTGGATAAGTACGCGGGGTCCGAATGGCGCTTCGACAGCGGGCCTGCCGGGTTGTTCAAGATGCCCGCGGCCGCGGGGCCGGAACTGGCCAATGCCATGTACAACACGCCGTTCGGTAGCGAACTGCTGGAGCAGTTCGTCGAGGAAGCAATCCGGCAGGAGAAACTCGGGCAGCGTGACGCGACGGATCTGCTGACCGTCAGCTTCTCGCCCAACGACCCGATCGGGCACACTTACGGACCGGACTCGCCGCGCGCCCACGATATCAGCCTGCGGACGGACCGCTTGCTGGCCAAGCTCTTCGCATATCTCGAGCAGACCATCGGCATGCAGCACGTCCTCATCGTCCTGACGGCGGACCATGGGGTGTCGCCGCTTCCCGAGGAGTTGCAGAAGGAGAAGATGCCCGGCGGGCGAGTGATCACTGCGTCGTTGAACACGCGGATGCAGAACGCGCTGGTGGCGCGCTTCGGTCCGGGCCAGTGGCTGGTCAACGCGGCCGGCGTCTATCTCAACCTGGCGTTGATCGCGGAGAAGAAACTCGACCGGGCGGAGGTGGAACGCGTTGCCGCGCAGGCGATTGCCGATGCGCCTCACGTCGCGCGCGTCTATACGAGACAGCAGTTACTGCTCGGCGAAGTATCCCGCGATAAGTTCAGCGACAAGATCGTCCGCAGCTACAACGCGCGCCGGTCGGGCGATCTGGAGGTGGTGTTGGAACCGTATTGGATCCGCGGCGCCACCGGCGCAAGCCATGGTGCGCCCTTCAACTACGACTCTCACATTCCGCTGATCTTCATGGGGCCGGGCGTGAGGCCCGGACGCTACGCGCGGTCCGTCGTGCTCAACGATCTGGCGCCGAGCCTGGCGACGATGCTCAATGTGGAGACGCCCAGCGGGTCAGTGGGACAGGCGCTTTTCGAGATGATGACAGGGGTCGCGGACGGCGCGGTGAGCAGGCCTCCCGCGGCGGCGACACCAAGGCGCTAATCGGCTTGACCCCAATTACGACATCTGAGAGAATACCCTACGCAGTTTTGACACCGGTTGTTTGCACGCGCCTCGCGAGTTCTTAGCAAGCCTCGAAGTTCCTTGTCTGGGACACCCAAGAGCACGACGAACAATGATTCAGGAGATTTGTAAGTGAAGGAAAAAGGTATTGTGAAATGGTTTAACGCCGCGAAAGGATTTGGATTTATCCAGCGTTCCGGCGGCGATGATGTGTTCGTTCACTTTTCCGCGATCCAGTCTAACGGGTACCGTTCGTTGGACGAAGGCGCGGAAGTGGAGTTCGAGGTCAAGCAGGGACCCAAGGGACTGCAGGCCGAGAATGTGGCTCGGGTATAATGCAGAAAGCCAGTTAGAGTAGCCAATGGAGGGCTCCTCACGGGCCCTCTTTGTTTTCCAGCTACGTCCAGGCCATCGGCGATCTCCCGCCATGCAATAATGGTTTCGAATGTTTCTGCACGGTCGCACCGGGAGGGTACTTCTCGTACTGCTGTTCCTCTGCGCCCTGCTCTGTGCGCAGTCGGGCTCCTTTGCCTCTGAACATTCCCACGAGCATTCCTCTCAACATTGCTGCGGGTTGTGTCACATTGGACCGCTGCCGTTGTTGCAACCCGTAACCTCGGCCGGACTTGCGCCGATCGTGGAGGTGGCATGGCTCTCCTCTTCGTTCGACTTCGATACGCCGCACGAAGTGCTGCTTGCCGCAGGCTCTTCGCGCGCACCGCCTTCCTCTCCTTCGGTTTAACCAGGCAGGCCGTCCGGGGCGTAAGCCCGCGACGGCACTGTTGTATTCGCAGCCAACAATCAGGAGCCCAACTTGAGAATCACCTGTAAGCTTTTGCTCGCATCCGTGGGGATACTGCTGTCTGCCGTGAGTCTTCCGGCGCAAGATGCCACCGAATTGCTCAACCGGATGAGGGCGATGGAAGAGCGCATCAAGGCGCTGGAAACAGAAGTTCAGACCTTGAAGTCGCAACAGACGGCCGCCGTCGCACCGACGCCCGCGCCTGCGGAAGCGGCGGCTGTTGCGCAGCCTGTGCCGCAGCCTGTGCCGCAGCCTGTGCCGCAGGATACGGCCATCCTGGGTGGCGTCGGCGGGGCGGCGGCCAAGGTGCTTAATCCCGATATCAGCGTGATCGGCGATTTCATCGGGGCGGCCGGCAATCACGGCGGACGCGCTACGCCGTCGCTCGAAATGCACGAGAGCGAGGTCGGATTCCAGGAAGTGATCGACCCCTATGCGCGCGCCGATTTCTTCCTCTCGTTCGGTGAGAAGGGCGTGAATCTGGAGGAGGGATACCTGACGTTCACGTCGCTGCCTGCCGGGCTGCAAGTCAAGGTCGGCAAGATGCGCGCCGCATTTGGCAAGGTCAATACGCTGCACAATCACGTGCTGCCGTGGACCGACCGGCCGCTGGTGTCGCAAAACCTGGTCGGCGGCGAAGACGGCATCGACGACGCGGGGATTTCGCTCAGCCGCATTCTGCCCTCGCCGAAGGGGCTCTTCCTCGAAGGCACGGCGCAGGTCTACCGCGGCGATACCGAGAACGTGTTCGCCGCACCCAATCGCAGCAACGTGTCGATGGTGGGCCATCTACGGGCGTATCGCGATCTCTCGGAATCGACGAACATCGATTTGGGCGGGTCTTACGCGCGCGGCCATAGTCCGTTCGCCGACGGCAACAATCAGCTTTACGGAATCGATGCGATGTTGCGCTGGAAGCCGCTGCGTCGCGCGATTTACCACTCGTTCGTCGCGCGCAGTGAATTTATCTGGGCGCGGACGAGCGTGTCACCGGCCGGCTTGTTCAACGCGGGCGCGATCACCAGTGTGCCCGCCGTGGCGATTGCCCCGTTCTCCGAGACGCGCTACCTCTCCAAGCCCTTCGGGTATTACGTTTCGGCCGACTACCAGTTCGGACGCCGCTGGATTTTGGGCGGGCGGTTCGATCGCTCAGAGCGTGGCAACTGCCTGCCGACCAATCCTCCCACCGACTCCAACTGCCAGTTTCTGCCACCCGGCACGGACTTTGTCCGCAACGCGCTCCTGCGAGATACCGGCGGCAGTCTTCTGCTGACCTATCTGCCCAGCGAGTTCTCCATCATCCGCGCCCAATTGCGGCGCACGAAGTATGGCGAAGGTCGGATCGCCAATGAGTTCCTCTTCCAATTCCAGTTCTCGATGGGCGCCCACGGAGCGCATCCCTTCTGATCATGAAGAGATCCACAGTAACCCAAAGCGGCCATCGTCCCGTCACTTATAGTAGGGCAGCGTTCGCTACCCGGAAGGTTCAGTTACCCATGTTCAAAAACGCACTTGTACTGATGGCGCTCACCGCCTTCAGTGTGTCCTCGCAGGCAGCCTCCAAGCTCAACGTCATGACCGCGACGGAGGATCTTGCCGCAATCGCGCGCGAAGTCGGCGGCGACGCAGTCACGGTCGATTCCATCGCCAAGGGCTATCAGGACCCGCACTTTGTCGAGCCCAAGCCCAGCTTCCTGCTGAAACTGCAGAAGGCCGACGTGCTGGTGGTCGTCGGGCTCGATCTCGAGATCGGCTGGCTGCCTCCGTTGATCACGCAGAGCCGCAACGCCAAAATCCAGCGCGCCGGATCCGGCTATGTGGACGCGTCGACCTTCTCCGAGATCCTCGAGAAACCGCAGGGTCAGGTGACGCGCGCGATGGGCGACGTACATCCCCTGGGCAATCCCCACTACTGGCTGGATCCGGAAAACGGACGGCGCATTGCGAAGGGTCTCGCGGACAAGTTCAGCTCGATGCAGCCGGAGAACGCGGCAATGTTCGCGCAGCGAAACGCCGATTTCGCGAAGCGCCTGACTGAAGCCGAGAAGGGGTGGCAGGCCAAACTCGCGCCGTATAAGGGCCGCAAGGTCATCACGTATCACCGCTCCTGGCCGAACTTCTGCGAGCGCTTTGGCCTGAACGTAGTGGACTATGTCGAGCCCAAGCCCGGCATCCCGCCCACGCCCGCTCACACGCTGGACCTCATCAACCTGATGAAGCGGGAAGGCATCAGGCTCATCCTGGTGGAACCATATTTCGACCTGCGCACCCCCAATTCCATCGCCTCGCAAGTAGGCGGCCAGGTGGTGGTGCTCATGCCTTCGGTGGGCGGAAATAAGGAAGTCTCGGATTATTTCAAGCTCTTCGATTACGACCTCAACCTGCTGGTCAACTCCTTCGCGAAAGTGAAATAGAGACTGATGGACACACTATCGTTCCTCCTC
>JAOAPT010000434.1 GCA_025463045.1 Candidatus Solibacter sp. | reverse complement strand
GTACGTACGAGCCGACGGCGAAGTTCACCACATGGCTGTTTCGGATTGCGACCCATTTGGCCCTGAACTCGCTGAGAGACGGTAAACACGAGCGAACTCAGGAACGGTTGGACGACGATTCCAGCGACATGCCGGCCCGGCAGGTGTCGGACCGAAAGCCGTCGGTGGAGCAGTCGATGGTGTATCAGGCGAAGCTGGACGAGATCCGCCGTGCGATCGGGGCACTGCCGGAGAAGCAAAGAGCGGCAGTCCTGATGCACAAGTACGAGGAGATGGAGTATTCGCAAATCGCCAAGGTTTTGGCATGTTCGGATTCGGCGGTGAAATCGCTGCTGTTTCGGGCGTACGAAACGCTGCGAGCGCGGTTGGCGCATATGGCGTGAAAGTCAGGTATTTATGAATTGCCCGTTGCACATTCCGGAAAATGCGCAGGTGCTGCTGGATTATGGCGCCCGCAAACTCGATGCCGAGCGCACTGAGACCCTTGAACGCCACATGGCGATCTGCCCCGGGTGCCGCGAGTTCGCGGCCGGACAGCGCGCGATGTGGGAAGCGCTGGATAGCTGGGAAGCGGCGCCGGTGTCGCAGGATTTCGACCGCAAGCTGTACCAGCGGATCGAGCAGGAAGTGTCGTGGTGGGATCTGCTGGTGCGGCCGTTCCGTCCGCTGATGGTGCGGCGCGGCGTCCCGGTGGCGGCGGCGGCGTGTCTGTTGGTAATGGCCGGAGTCCTGATCGAGCGTCCCACGGGTTCGCCCGTGCCGAAGAAGGACATGGCGCAGATGGAATCGGTGCAGCCGGAACAGGTCGAGCAGGCGCTCGATACGATGGAGATGTTGAGCGAATTCAGCCATCACGTGCGCAACGACGGTCAGGAATCGAAGCTGTAAGGTGATGAAGGGCACGCTCCAAATCGGCGCCATGCTGCTGACGGTTGTAGCGGGCATGGGTGCGCAGAAGAATCCGAAACCTCCGAAACCCGAGCCGCCGCCACGGACTGCTCCGAAGGAGCGCCCGGGTCCGGCCGCAAAAGCTGAGGGAGGATTCAAGAATCCCGAGGCTCCGAAGAACTTGAAACCGCCGGGTGCGCCGCGTCTGGGCGCGCCGGGAAATCCGGTGGAACGGTTGATGGCCATGCCACCGGAACAGCGCGAACGCGTGCTGGAAAAACTACCCGCCAGCCAGCAGGCGAACCTACGGCAGCGCCTGGAGAAATTCGACAAACTTCCTCCCGCCGAAAAGGCCCGCCTCAACCAGATGTGGTCCACCTACAACAACCTCTCGGCCGAGAAGAAAGCCGTCTTAGCGCGCCAGATGAACGCGTTCAACGCCATGCCGGAGGACCGGCGTCAAGCGCTCGCTCCCGTACTGCAGCGCTTGCGGAGAATGCCTGAGGACGAGCGTCAGGACCTGTTGAGCAGCGAGGGATTCAAGAGCAGATTCTCAACTGACGAATGGCAGATGCTTTCCGACATCTCGACAAATTTTCCGCTTCCCACCAGGTAGCGCGTGCGAAACCACGCTTCCCCGCCGAAATACTCGTTGAAATCTCCTTCAAACTTTGATAGCTTGCTGGAACCAATTGGGCGACCAGTCCGACTCGACGCAGGCGAGGGAAATAATGAAAAAGGCTGTAAAGAATGTGGGCTCTCATGAAGTCCACAGAGCCAGGCTGCTGGAGAAGCGCTCCAGCGTGCTGAGCGGGCTCGGCGCGAAATTCGACACACGAGCGCGAATGGGACGTGTGGCGGAAGATGACCAGGCGCAGATTTCGCATGACGAGTTCGTCTCCCTGCGCATGAACGGTTTGGATTATCGCCAACTGCGAATGGTGGAAGAAGCGTTGGACCGCCTGGAAGCCGGCGACTACGGCATCTGCCTCGCCTGTGACGAGCCGATCGCCGAGAAGCGATTACAGGCGCTGCCCTGGGCGCGCTATTGCGTGAAATGTGAGGATGGGGTAGGGGCTGAGATGGTGGCGGGCGGAACTTTCGCTCCGCCCCACTGAGGCTGACTTAGACGTGCGCGTCGATCATCTTCTGAACGTCGCCCTTGCCGATAGCGCCAACGCGCTGTTCGACAACCTGACCGCCCTTGAAGAGCAACAAGGTCGGAATGCCGCGGACGTTGTAACGCATGGCGGTACCGCCATTGGCGTCGACATCGAGCTTGCCGACCTTCACTTTCCCGGCATATTCACCGGCCACGACATCGATCGTAGGCCCCATCTGCCGGCACGGGCCGCACCACTCAGCCCAAAAATCCACCAAGACCGGGACGTCCGACCGGAGCACATCCTCGTCAAACGTCGAATCGGAAAAGGTTAACGTGTTCTGACCTGCCATTTCGTCTCCTAAACTCTCATCTATATAGAATCCCGCGGGGGGCAAAAAGATTCACCGGCCCAGCAGCCGGCGGTACAACTCCGAGTACGCGCTAGCGGAGGTTTTCCAGGAGAAATCCTTCCGCATTCCCCGGCGCATCATCTGCCGCCAACCATCACGATCGGCGAAGGCATTGATGGCGGTCCGGACCGCCTCGAAAAGCGCCCTGCCGGAATAATCCGCGAACTTGAATCCCGTGCCTTCTTCGATGGTATCATCCAGGCCGCCGGTGGCGCGAACTACGGGGACGGTGCCGTACTTCAGGCTGTAGATCTGGTTGAGGCCGCAGGGCTCGTAATGACTGGGCATCAGGAAGATATCGGCGCCTGCCTCGATACGGTGAGCCAGCGCGTTATCGAACCCGATGCGCACCGCGACCCGGCCGGGAAAATCGCGCTGCATACGCCGGAAGAACTCCTCGTACTCGGCGTCGCCCGTGCCGAGCGCAACCAGGTAGCAATCCTCGGCGATGATATCGGCGATCGCTTCGGCGAGAATGTCGGTGCCCTTCTGCCGCGTAAATCGCGAGACGATGCCGAGAAGCGGGCGCTCCGCGGCTTCGGGAGGCAGGCCGAACTCCTCGAGCAGACGGCGCTTGCAGATCTCCTTGGGTTCGAGATTTTCGGCGCTGTAGCGGGCCGGTATGAGCGGGTCAATTTCGGGGTTCCATTCCAGGTAATCCACGCCGTTCAGGATGCCGGTGAGGTCTTTGGCGCGGGCGCGCAGCGCGCCGTCCAGGCCGAAGCCGTACTCCGGCGTCTGAATTTCGCGAGCATAGGTGGGACTGACCGTGTTCAGCGCGTCGGCTAGCGCGATCCCGGCCTTGATGTAGCTGATCCGGCCGAAAAACTCCATGATCTCGGGGCGATAGACGGCCTCCGGCGGGAGCGCGATTTCCTCGAGGGCGGCCTTCGGGAACAGGCCCTGATAGCCCAGGTTGTGGATCGTGAACAGGGTCCGGCAGCCCAAGTACGTCGGATCGCTTGCGAAAGTAGTCCGCAGGTAGGCAGGCACGAGACCGGACTGCCAGTCGTGACAGTGGAAGATCTCGGTTCGGAAGAGCAGGCGGGCGACGGCGAGCGCGGCGCGCGCGAAGACAGCGAAGCGAAGGTGATTGTCCGGAAAATCCATCGCCGAATCGCCGTAGAAGCCCTTGCGGTCGAAGAGCGGCGGGCAATCCACCAGATAGACCGGGAACTCGGCGGGCGCCTGGTAGATCGTGATCGGGAAGGACGCGGGGCCGAGGTGGATAGCGAGGTTCTCCCACACCCGGCGCGCGTTCTTCAGGTCGATGGAACCGTAGCGGGGGATGACCACGGCCACTTCCTCGCCAAGCGCCTGAAGCGCGGCGGGGAGGGCGCCTACGACGTCGGCCAGTCCGCCGGTCTTGGCGAAGGGCGCAGCTTCGGAGGAGATCATCAGGACGCGGGACACGTTGGAATTGTAGCAGGGGCGGTGGATGTTATGATTGCGACTGAAACGGGCGGCGTGCGTGGAGCGGGAAGAGATCCTGGCCAAACTTCGTGAAAGGATTGTCGCCTTCGCGGCATCTCATCTATCGAGGGACGCCGCCGAAGATTTGGCGCAGGAGGTGCTCATGCTGCTGCATGAGAAGTACGCGCACCTGGAGCGTCCGGAAGACCTGCTGCCGCTCTCCCTGCAGATTGTGCGGTTCAAGATCATGAGCCAGCGGCGTAAATCGGTGCGGCGCGGCGAGTACACGCAGGTATCCATCAGCGATATTCAATTGCCGGACCTGGACGCGAATCCAGCCGACTACGTGGAGCGCAAGGAGACAATGGAGCGGCTGACCGCTGCAATCGGCGGCCTGGGGGAGCGGTGTCGCGAGCTGCTGCGTCTGAAGCTGCAGGGAAAGACGTTTCCGGAGATTCAGAAGATCATGGGCGCGGCTGCGATCAATACGATTTATACGTGGGATCATCGCTGCCGGAAGAATCTGCTGGACGCGATGGGCGGAGATTGGGAGCGGCCCAAGCGATGAACCGCGAAGAGATCCAAAAGCTGTTGGGCGGATACGCGACCGGTACGTTGACCACGGAGGAGCAGCAGGCGCTGTTCGCCGCGGCGCTCGAAGACCAGGAGCTGTTCGACGCGCTGGGACGCGAGCAGGCATTGCGCGACCTGCTGCGGGATCCGGCGGCGAAGGCGCATTTGCTGGCGGCGCTCGATGCTCCGGCGGGCGGCTTCTGGCGCTGGCTGCGGCGTCCGCTGGTGGCGAGTCTGTGCGCGGCGGGCGTGGCGGGGATCGCGATCGTCGGGGTCTGGCAGGCGACACGGAACGCGCGTCCGGCGCCGGTGATCGTCGCGGAGTTGAAGGTCGAACAGCCGAAGGGAACTGTTCAGGTACCTCCCGAAGTGAAGCCGCGCGAAGAGCTGCGGATTGCTCCCCAGAAGCAGAAGGAGAAGGTCCCGTTGGTGCGAGGAGGCGCAAGAGCTGACCAGGCGCTGGCGCAACCGCAGCAAGATGCTGTGGAGAAGTCGCTGAAGGATATCGCACCGGCGGTCAACGCTCCTGTTGCTGCCGCTGCGCCGGTCCCGCCTCCTCCCCCGCCGCCTGCGTCTGCTACTGCGACGCCGGTGGGCAGCGCTACGCAGACGGTCGAGGTTACCGCGACGGCGGCGGCTCTCGCCGGGCAACTCTCGGAGCGACAGGCGGTGGCGGAATCCGTGATGCTCGACCAGGCGAAGACCCAGGCCGCATCGGGCAAACTCAGTGGAGACGCACGCAGCCTGTTTTACGCAAATGGGTTCGTCCGCAACGATAACGCCGGCGTGGGTGTAATGGCGGGGTCGGGCGGTGCGCAGCTAACGGCGCCGCAGGCGTCGAGCACCAGTGTCCGGGTGGCTGACGGGACTGTCGCTAAGAAAAAAGAGGAGGGGCGTCCATCGAATCTGGGAGTGCGCGTGAGCGTGCTGCGCGGGGTGGAGGAAGCGGCGGTTACGACCGTCCTGAATCCCGGGGAAAGCGTGCGTCTCCGGCTGACCCCGAATGCCGATGGATTCCTCTATGTCGCGGTGGGCGAAGGCACGGAGTGGAAGATGGTGGCCAGCGGGCCGGCGCAGCGGATGAAACCATTCGAAACGCCGCCGCTTTCCCTCACCGGCTCCGGCCCGAAGCAGGTCTACGTAATGCTTTCGCGTATCGCCCAAACGCTGTCTCCGAAATCGCTCGCGGGTTTGGCGCGCACCAACCTGGTCGAGACGCTGGCAGAGAAAGATCGTGCTACCTACGTCGTGGCGAACTTGCGGAATGGCATGCCGCAACAGGTCGTGCAGGCCATCACCCTGACGTATCGGTAAGAGTTCGTGGGGCGGGATGCGCACCGATTGGTGATGCTGGCGAACGCTGGTCGGCCAATCCCCACGAGTACCACACGGCGCGACGCGAGGAGAGTCATAGTGTTCGACGAACCCCCGAACTTGCGGCGCTCCGCTGAATTACAGCTGGGTGGGTTCGCACGCGATCCTCCTCGTGCCCACCGCTCCGTAACCGTCGCGGCTCTGATTGGAGTGCGTCCCTCGGGGGGCTAAGAGTTCGAAAGCGCGTCCGCGAGTATGCGCGCGACGCGGGGAGCGTCCTGGTATTCAATCAGAGCTGGGCGCGTTCGCATGCGGTGATCCTCCTCGTGCCCACCCACCGCTCCGTAACCGTCGCGGCGCTGATTGGAGTGCGTCCCCCGGGGGCTAAGAGTTCGAAAGCGCGTCGACGAATAAGCGCGCGACGCGGGGAGCATCATAGCGTTCCACCAACCCCAAGCCTTCCGCGGCCTGCGCGACGCGACGCTCGGGCGCGCCGTACAGATCGAAGATTCCCTGCGCGAGCGCGGGGGCGTAATCGCGCTCGACCAGACAGGCGTGGGGCACGACCTCCGGGATCGCCGCGGCGCACGCGGCGACGATCGGTTTGCCTGCCGCCATTGCCTCCAGCAGCACGATGCCGAATCCCTCCTGCACGCTCGGCAGGCAGAAGAGATCGGCGCGATTGTACTCGGCTGCCAACTCGGCGCGTGAAATATCGCCGAGCCACGTCACCGTATTTTCCAGGCGAAGCTTTGCGGCCTGCGCGCGCCACGCGTCGTTGCACGGGCCATTGCCGACGATGCGGATTTCGAGCCCGGGAATCGACGATCGCACTTCCGCCGCGGCGTCGAGCAGCAGATTTACCCGCTTGCGCAAATAGAAGCGCCCCACGTAGAGCACCGTGAAGCGCGTGGACTGCGCGGGGTTCGCCTCCAGGTGACGGCGCCACGCCGCGAGATCGATCAATTCCGGCACCACCGTGGGACTGCGATCGAGGCCGTACAGTCGCAGCGCGCAGTCGGCCGAATACCGGCTGGTCACCACGACGCGCGACGCGCGATGAACGTGCACGCGTTCGCAGCGCGCCTGCACCGACATCGTGAGACGTGTCAGGCCGCTCTCGAACTGCACCTCGTCGGCGATCACGCCCTTGAGAGATGCGACGTGGCCCGGCTCACTCGCGATCCGGTAGCCATCCATGTCGTAGCCGACGGTGACATCGTGTTGCGGCGAGGGACGCAAGCCGCGATTGAACCAGAGGCGCTCGGCCGTGTACACCGGCAGGTGAACGCGAGGCGATTCGAAATCCACCGTGTGGCCCAGATCGCGGAGCGCGCCGGCGAGCACCGAGATGCCGACGTAGGTGCCGCTGCCGCGCGTGATGTCCTGGGGAGTCGAAGTGAGGAAGCGAAATTTCAAGGTATCCGAATCACCATAATACCCACCTGGCGATTGCCGTTGTACGCTACGGCGGAGATGGTGTTCGCCATCGCATTGGCCAGCACGACGCGCGACTGACCGGCGGGCGGGCCGATGCTGGTCACGTTCTCCGGGTTGGTCACGACATTGACATCGCCGGTGACCAGATCGTAAATCACGGCGGCGGAGCCTCCCTGCTTGACGGCGCGCGCGATCAACTTATGGGTGGCGAAGCAGCAGACGGTGGTGCCATCGGCGAGACTCGCGACGGTGGCGAAGCCATCGGGGAGCGGCAGGTTGGCGGCGGTCTGCGCATTGGCGGCCTGCCGTCCGGCGAACAAAGTGACCAGATCGCCCGGACCCGCTCCTTTGGGGACGGCAACGTTGATGTCGAATTCGCCGTCACCTTGGCGCAATCCGCCGACGTAGGCCGAGATCTCATTCGTGGGCACGGCGGGTTTGTCGGAGGGCCCAACGTCGCCGCTCGCGATCTTCG
>JAOAPT010000390.1 GCA_025463045.1 Candidatus Solibacter sp. | reverse complement strand
CCGGCGGGCCGAAGGCGACCAGGCCGTTGCGCTCGTCGACCGTGACCGGCAGATGCTGTTGCTTGAGGAATTCCGCGAAGCCCGGACGCTTCACTTCCGCGAAGAAGACGGGCATTTGCATTTTGCCGTTCTCGCCGGCGAAGCCGGTGACGACGATTTCCTCGCCGAGATACTCGCTGGCGGCGCGCAGTTTCTCGAGGATCGGTTCGACGCGGGCGCCGTGGCCGCTCCACCACTGGCGGAGTTCAGGGCTCTCGTCCATCTTCTGTCGGAAGACCGTCTGCGTCTGGCTCAGATAATCGGCGAGATTGGGAATGCTGGCGAAGAAGACGGTGGACGCGGGCAGGCGGCCGAGCAGCTTGCTTGCATAACGAAGCTGGGGCAACTGGATCTGGGTGAGTCCGGCGCGCAGGCTTTCGAGCTGCTGCACGAGTTTCTCGCGATTGCGGCTCCAGCCGATATCGTCCTTCACACTGACGGGTTCGAGGTTGGGGCTGGTGACGGACTGATCGCCGGGGTGGAGAATCTTCTCGGTGTTGTCCTGGGTTACGTGGACTTCGCCTTCGACCACGCTGACACGCGAACCCTTGACGCCGGAGGTGACGCTGAAGACGGTCCCGGTGACGGCGACGCGGCAATCGGCGGTGGCGACGTAGAGGTGGCCGGACTTGCGCTTCGCGGCCTGCACGATCACGCTACCGCGCTCGAGGCGCAGGGTGAGATCGCTGGCGGTCTGGCTGGTGGAGAAGCCGGAGCGCTCGCGCAGTTCCACGGTGCTGCCGTCCCGCAACTGCAGCATCGCGTTGGAATCTTTGGCGGTGCGGATTTCGACGCCATCGGGCAGCGGCTGTCCGGCGGCGAGCACGGTGATCCCGGTGGGCAGAATTTCGTAGAGCGTGCCGTTGACGGTTTGGACGATAGCCTGTCCGGTGCGATTGCCGTACTGATCGTAGGCGACCCACACGGAGAGTCCGGCGGCGGCGACTACGGCGGCGGCGACGGCCCAACGCGCCGTGTAATTCACCTTGCGCGGCGCGGCCTGCGTGGGCATGGCGACAACGCGACCCTCGTACACCCGGCGGCAGGAGACGCATTCATGCAGGTGATCTTTGACCAGCATGGCGCGGCCTTCGGGGAGGCGTCCGGCTTTGAATTCGGGGATTTGCGCCTGGAAGTCATCGCAGGTGCGGAGCGCGACGTGCGCTTCGTGGGCATGCGCGACGACGTTCGCCCACACGCGGGCGGCGGCGGCTTCGATCACGGCCTGATCGAGGGCTTCATCGGTGATTTCGGACATGGCTTGCTCCAGGGCAGGATCCATGGGGATGTCAGTCATGGGGTTGTATTCGGTGTTCATGCCACTCCTCCCAGGTAAGCTTGAAACTCTTTCTGCAGACGATCCCGGGTGCGCGACAGCGTGACGGCGACGGTTCCGGGGGTGGTATTCAATAGGCGCGCGATCTCGGGGTTGTCTTTGCCCTCGAAGAATCGCAGCGCGAACATTTGGGCGATCCGCGGATTGAGGCGGGCGAGCGCGCCGCGCAGCCAATCGCGAATCTCGTTGGAGTTTTGCGCGCGCTCCGGACTGCGGAAGGCGGGCTCAGCGAGCACCGGCTCGAGCTCGTCGAGCGGAATATTGCGGATGTTCTGACGCGAACGGACCAGGTCCAGCGCCGCATTGACGGCGGCGCGATGCAGGAAGCTGGGCATGTTGCCGACGGTTTCGGCCTGCGGGTCGCGCTTCAGCATGCGAAGAAAAACGGTCTGGAGAACGTCTTCGGCATCGCCGGCATTCCCGGTAATCCGGTACGCGGCGCGGAACACCAGGGCGTGGTGTTCCCGGAAGGTCTGTTCCAGATCTTTGACGGAGATTTCGGCCGGTTCGATTGGGGCAGCCATTAACGCTTTCATCCTATCAGGCTCATCCTACATGTAATGACGGGCTTGGGGGGCTGGGATTAGCGAATCGCGGGATCAGTTCCTGGGGGAGAGGAGATCAGGCGCGGTTTGTTGGCAACGGAAGGGATGCGGGCCGAGGACGGGGCGTTGTGGCGGTTGCGGCTTGGATCGGGGCTTCGGGGGAAACGAGCGAGAACGATACGCTTCGCATCTGAACGATCCATGTGGGCAAGTTCGCGTTGAGCGGCAGGCTTATAAATGAGGAGTCTCCTCACAGACCTAACTGTCGCTTCAACTCGCCGTGAGAGATGTTCTCTCCCTGTTCGGCTTCGGCGGCCAGAATGCGGTCGATGGTTTCGTCATCCACTTCTTCCTCGGGAGCCTCCGCGAGGCGGTGGGCGAACTCATCGTTACCGATCGCTTTGGGTGGAACAAGAAGAGTCAAAAGTGCTCGGATCTGCTGAGGAGACAAGGAATGGATGATCTCATGAAGCCGGTCCAGTTCACTCATGATTCATTTCACTTGCCTTCAGCATACCTCTACAAAAATGGAGCCGGCCCCCCTTGCCGGGCCGGAGTGCTGGAACTACGGGTCCACGGGCTCCAGGCTAGGGAGGCGGGGCAAAAAAGGCTCCACGCCAGGAAGGCGTGGAGCCATAAAGTTCTACTACAATCTGTCTCGGAGGATGACAGACCGGTATCGATCCTAACATCTACCAGTACCGAAAGCAATCCAAAGGTATATCAACTTTGAGGGTATTCGCCCCGGTCAAATTAGCGTAGCTCCTCCATTACCTGATCCAGTACCGCGCGCGACGGGCGGGTTTTTGACTCGGGAAGGGTCGCGATCGGCTGGTCGACCAAGTCCAACTGTTCCAGGAAAGTAGGCTTGGAAGTGTTGACATATAGAACACCCGTAAGGACTTCGCCCCTGGCGTCCGCTTCTTCAAGTAAGGTGGCGGCGGCCAGGCGATTGGTCGGATCGTAATCGCGGTGCAGCTTACGAATTCGCAGGTGCGAACCGTCGTGCATCTCGACCTCTCGGACTTCCCCTTCAGGAATCTCCACGGCGATGTCCTCGTAGTACGGGACAAAATCCAGCTCGTGGAGCATGCTCTCGTGCTCCTTCATGTAGCTGTAGCTTTTGGTGGAGCCCTGATGGTCGTTGAAGGTCACGCAAGGGGAGATGACGTCGATCACCGAGAGTCCGTTGTGGGCGATCGCGGTCTTGATGATCGCCTGTAACTGCTTCTTATCTCCGCTGAAGGAGCGGGCGACAAAGGTGGCTCCCCAGCGGAGCGCCAGCGCGCAGCAGTCGAAGGGAGGTAAGTCGTTCACCGTTCCGGTCTTGAGGGTGGAGCCGAGATCCGCAGTGGCGGAAAACTGGCCCTTGGTCAAGCCATAAACGCCGTTGTTTTCGATGACGTAAATGAGCGGCATGTTGCGCCGCACCATGTGGATGAACTGGCCGATCCCGATGGACGCGGTATCGCCGTCGCCGGTGACTCCGACACCCAGAAGGGTGCGATTGGCGAGCAGCGCGCCGGTGGCGATCGCCGGCATGCGGCCGTGGACCCCGTTAAATCCGTGGGACCTCCCCAGGAAGTACGCGGGCGATTTGGAAGAGCAGCCGATGCCGCTGAACTTCGCGATGGTCCACGGCTCTACACCCAATTCGTAGAAGCACTCGACGATGCGCTCGGAGATGGAGTTATGGCCGCAGCCGGCGCACAACGTGGTCTTACTGCCCTTGTAATTCAGGACTTCCAACCCGATGCGGTTGACCTTCTTGGGCGGCGGCGGTACGGTGGTGCTCATTTACTTGCCCTCCTGTTTGATCACATCGTCGGTGACGGTGCGCGCGTCGAGCGGCAGTCCGCCGTAGTAGCGCACGCTGCGCAATTTGGCGATCAGGTCCGGAGCGAGCTCCAGGCGCATGAGGCCGAGTAGCTGCGCGTCACGGTTCTGATCGACGACATAGACGCGATCGTGCCGGCGGATGAAGTCCAGCATCTTTTCGGTAAAGGGATACGCCCTGAGGCGCAGGTAGCCCGCTTCGATCTGGTATTCGGCCTTGAGCTGATCGCAGCTTTCGTTGACCGCGTAGTCGGAGGTGCCGAAGGCGATGAAGCCGATCTTCGCGCCCTCGGCCACTCGTTCCACGGGTTCCGGCACATGCTTGCGCATGACCTCGAACTTGTGGGCGAGGCGATCCATATTGTTCACGTAATCGTCTTCGCGCTCGGTGTACTGGGCCTTTTCATTATGGCCGCTGCCGCGGGTGAAGTACGACGCGGCGGGATGGTTAGTGCCGGGGAGAGTGCGGTAGCCGACGCCATCGCCATCGATATCCTTATAGCGGGCGAAGCCGCCGAGACGCTCGAGATCTTCGGCGTTCAGCACCTTGCCGCGGGTGATCGGCTTTTCGGGATACGGGAAGGCGTCCGCCATCCAGTTGTTCATGCCAAGATCGAGGTCGCTCATGATGAACGTAGGCGTCTGGAATTTCTCGGCGAACTCGAAGGCCTCGATGGTCATCGAGAAGCACTCTTCGGGCGAGCTCGGGAAGAAGAGCGGGTGCCGGGTATCGCCGTGAGAGAGCAGCGCGGTGGTGATCAGGTCGCTCTGCGCGGTGCGCGTCGGGAGGCCGGTGGAGGGGCCGACGCGTTCCACGTCGAAGACGACGACGGGGATTTCCGCGTAGTAGCCGAGGCCGATGAATTCGCTCATCAGCGAGATGCCCGGTCCGGCGGTGGCGGTCATGGCGCGCGCGCCCGCCCAGCCGGCGCCGAGCGCCATGCCGATGGAGGCGAGTTCGTCTTCCGCCTGCACGATGGCGAAGGTCGCTTTCCCGGTTTCGGGATCGACGCGGAAGCGCTTCATGTAGCCGATCATGGTTTCTACCAGCGACGACGAAGGTGTGATTGGGTACCAGGTGACGACGGTGCAGCCGGCGAACATGCAGCCGAGCGCGCAGGCGGCGTTGCCATCGATGATGATCTTGCCCGCGGTGGCGTTCATGCGCTCGACTTTGAAGGGAATGCTTTGCGTGAAGGCTTGGGCGGCGAATTCGTAGCCGGCCTGGCAAGCGCCCCAGTTCAATTCAGCGGCCTTGGCCTTCTTCTTACCGAATTGTTTGATCAGGGCCGTGCGAATCTCGTCCATCTCGATGGAGAGCAGTCGGGCGACCACGCCATCGTAGATCATGTTGCGGACAAGCTTCCGCAATTTCGCCTCGGGGCACACCGGCGCCACGAGCTTGTCGAACGGGACGGGGAAGAAATGGAGATCGCTACGCAGTTCGTTGAGCTTCAACGGCTCGTCGTAGACAACGGCAGCGCCGCTATCCAGCTTCATGACATCTTCGCGCGCGGTTTCGGGATTCATCGCCACGAGGAAATCGATTTCCTTGCGACGCCCGATGTAACCGTGTTTGCTGGCGCGAATCGTGAACCATGTGGGCAAACCCGCAATGTTCGACGGGAACATGTTCTTCCCGGAAACCGGAATGCCCATCTGGAAGATGGATCGCATCAACACAGTGTTCGCAGTCTGGCTGCCCGACCCGTTCACCGTGGCGATCTGGATGCTGAAATCGTTAACTACCGAGTGGTGTGGTCTTTCCGGCAGGGACTCGGCCGGAGATGCCTCTAGTGTTGACATCGATTGGGGTTCCTTGTAGGGGGAATTTTACCCAGTTCACAGTTCCATCCGATTATATGCAAATTGACGTAAGGGTGGCGTAATGGGATACCGTTATTTCGCCGGGGCCGCAGCGGCGGCGCCTTGCATCCATTTCAAGATTGTTTCGTATTCGGGCGAACTTCTCTGCCATCGCTGACCGCCGCCATGCGCGGTGGAGGTCGCGCCCGCGACGCCTTCGGACTCCGCGGTGGACGTGGGCTTACGCAAAAGCAGGCTGTTCTCCGGATCGGCACGATCGATCACGTTCTTGACGGTGGACCATGTCGCGTTGAAGAGCGTGTGGGTGGCGTGGCAACTCACACAGGCATACCCGTCGGCGCCCTTCTTCTGGAGGATCGGATCGATGTTGGCGTGGAAGTACGCCTCGTCCAAAGGCGCGGTGGGCGCGGCCGCGGCGGGCTTGGGCGCGGCGGCGGCATTGCGCGGCGGCGGCAGGTGAA
>JAOAPT010000386.1 GCA_025463045.1 Candidatus Solibacter sp. | reverse complement strand
GCGGCGGGCCGCCGCTATACCGAGTGGTTCCTGCGCGGCGGCACGACGACGATCGAGGCGAAGAGCGGCTACGGACTCTCGCTCGACGACGAGCTTCGCATCCTGAAGACCATCCGCCTGCTGAATGCCGAGCGCCGGCTGCGCTACATCCCGACCTTTCTGGGCGCGCACGAGATCCCCGATGAGTATCGCGGCAAGATCGCGGACTACGTCGAGCTCATGATTCACGAGATGCTGCCGCGCGTGGTGGAGGACAGCCTTGCCGAGTACTGCGACGTCTTCTGCGAACCGAACATCTTTCCGATCGAGGAGGCGCGGCAGATCCTGCGCGCTGCGCAGGCGATGGACCTGCGCCTGCGCATACACGCCGACCAGTTCACGGGCGATTACGGCGCGATGCTGGCGGCCGAACTCGGCGCGGCGACGGCCGACCATCTGGAATCGACCACGGCCGCCGGGCTGGACGCACTGGCGGCGGCGGGCGTTCAACCGGTGCTGCTGCCGGCCTCGGTATACAACCTTGGGTCGACACGCTACCCGGCGGCGCGCGCGATGATCGATCGCGGACTCGCGGTCGTGCTGGCGACGGATTTCAACCCCGGCTCGTCGCCCACGGCATCGATCCCGATGGTGCTCTCGCTTGCCGGGACGCAGATGAAGATGACGCCCGCGGAAGCGATCACGGCGGTGACGATCAACGCCGCGCACAGCCTGGGGCGCTCGCGCCGGATCGGCTCGCTCGAGCCGGGGAAGGCCGCCGATTTCGCGATCCACGAGTGCGACGACTACCGCGAACTGCCGTATTTCTTCGGGCGCGAGCCGGCATACGCGGTATATCTGGCCGGGGAATGCGTCTACCGCCGCGGGGCGTAACTGGCTACAACCGATGTTGTGTTTCGCACGTCCTTTATACTGGTACTAGATGAGGGTCAGGCAGTTCATCATGCTCGTCACGGGCTTCGCGTTGCTGGTGTGCACGCTGTTCGCGCAGCGTCCGTTCCGCCAGTATCCGGCGTGGGAGTACTTCAATTTCCCTCTTCCGAAGGACTGGAACGTACCGGGGGAATGGACGTTCGCCCGCCTGATGTACCCGACGACGAGCATCCGGCTGGATTGGCAAAGCGAATACCGCCGCGGGTATGACTGGCGCGAAGGCAATACCAACTGGACGATCGACTACCCGCGTTCGGACCGTCACCTGGCGGCGGCGATCAACCGGTTGACGCGGATCAACGCGCGCACGGTGGAGCAGCCGGTCAACCTCGATGAAGACGACGACGTGTTCAACTATCCGTGGCTGTACGCCGTGGAAGTAGGCCACTGGGAGCTGACCGACGCGCAGATCGTGAAGTTCCGCGAATATCTGCTGCGCGGCGGCTTCTTCATGTGTGACGATTTCCACGCCGCGAATGAATGGGAAGTCTTCGCGTACACGATGCAGAAGGTCTTCCCGGACCGGCCGATTGTCGACATTCCGGATGCGGACGCGATCTTTCACACCGTGTTCGACCTGGAGGAGCGGTACCAGGTGCCCGGCATGCAGTACGTGAACAGCCACAAGATTTACGAGAAGGACGTGCTCACCGGGAGTCCCGCGCACTGGCGCGGGGTGTATGACGATCACGGCCGGCTGATGGCCGCGATCTGCCACAACATGGATCTCGGCGATTCGTGGGAAAACGCGGACGATCCGATCTATCCGCAGAAGTTCTCCGATCTCGGCATCCGCATCGGCGTGAACTATCTGATCTACGCGATGACTCATTAGGGGGTGGGGACCACCCGTACCTCCAATCGGAGCGGCGGCCGCGTGACCACCGCTCCGTAACCGTCGCGGCTCTGATCGTCGCTGCGCTGTTAAGATGCGTGAGCCGAAATTGTTCGTACTCTCGCGTTCACATAAGGAGACCGAATACACCTTATGTTCCACGCGAGAGTACTTGCCCTGATTCTGTCCGCCGGCGCGATGATGCCGGCCCTTCATGCCGGAGCCATCCTGCAGCTTTACACCGAACGTGTACGCGGCGCGGGCGATGGCGCGACGATGCCGCCGATCGGCTACTACAATCCTTCCGACCCGACGCTGGTTCACAACACGCAGACCGTGGGCACGCCGTGGACGCAGGGCAGCCGCGACGTGGAGAAGGTGAGCAATAGCGCTCTTTATCAGAGCGACACATCGGTGAACCGCGCCAAGGTGGTTTCGACCTGTCCGAATGGATTTTGCGCGAGCGATCCCGACGCGGCGGGGGACTCCATCGCGCGCGCCAGCGGGCATGCGGACGCCCAGAATCTGCGCGTGGGAGGCTATGCGTATGCGGCCAATATCGGCGCCGCTTCGGGCGCACTCGCCACTTCGCATTCCACGGTGACGACGAATTTCCGCGTCACCAGCGGAGCGTCCGGCCTGGCCGACGGCTCGATTGTCGATTTGAACTGGCTGTATCACCTGGAAGGATCGTCGTCGGTGAGCGGCAGGACGTATCCCAATCTCTCGGGCGCGATTGCCAATGTGAACAGCATCGCCAGTATCAAGACGCTTTACAGCGAAGGGGAGGGTGACAACGTTCTGGCCGGCGTCCGTTTCGGCCTGGATCTTTCGCTGACCAACCTGGTGCCGGGTAGCGACGATGTCACCGGGCTGATCTCCGGCCGGCAACTGTGGTCGGCCTACAGCAACACGGGCTTCGACCAGAGCGCGCTGCACGATTACTACGACACCCGCCAGGGCGACCAACCTTTCGGGCTCGACGTGAGTGTCGATTCGGCAACCGGAATTTTCGGGCTGGCCTACGTGCCGTTCCAGGCGAAGGTCGGCGAGTGGCTGAATATCACGCTCGATTTGCACCTGTTCAGCAGCGCGGGAAATGGCGCGGGTCCGTTCAGTCCGCTGAAGTATGGCTCGGCGTTCAACGACTACTTCAATACGCTGAAGAGCTCGTTCGAGATCGGCGGCGCGTCGCAGGGGCTGGGGCTTCAGTTGGAGTTTGAGCAACCAGCGGCGGCGACGGAAACGCCGGAGCCTGGGACGTGGCTCGCGGGGATGGGCTTGACGGTAATCGGGCTGGCGGTGCGGCGAAGGACCCGAAATTCGTAAGTAGCGTTTCTTTGTTTTCAACGACTTCTGGGGTTCGTTTGGTAATACGCTGATTTTATCCCTCGTTCAGCGGATTCTTCCGGGCGAACCTCCTTGCCTACCTTCACGATATCGAGCGTGTCAACTGTTTTTCCCGTAAGTCGATGGTTTTTATGCGAAATTTCCCAGTAACGGACAGTTTCGACAAATGCGATCCGGCTAAAAGCGCCCGGTTTCCCCACGATCACGGCCTGTAATGCAAGATTGCAGACAGTGTCAGCCCCCAGCTTTCCGGGATAATTCTGGGAATACGGGAGGACCGATGACACACAGTCAAAACGCCGAGCTCGAACGGCAGGCAGCAGAGAGTTCCGTTGCCGGACCGGACAACCGTCTCCGAATCACTCTCATGGTCAATGGCGACCGCCGGGAGGTTGAGATTGAACCGCGCGTCAGCCTGCTCGACGCCCTCCGCGAGCGGCTCCATCTGACCGGTACCAAAAAGGGCTGCGACCAGGGCGCGTGCGGCGCCTGTACCGTGCTGGTGAATGGCGAACGCATTCTCTCCTGCCTGGCTCTCGCGATTCAGTATACCGGCCAGGAAATCACCACGGTGGAGGGACTGGCGCTCGATGGTTCGCTGAGCCCGCTGCAGCAGGCCTTTATCACGCACGATGGATTTCAATGCGGCTATTGTACGTCGGGCCAACTCTGTTCCGCTGTCGGGATGATGCGGGAGTTCGATGACGGCGTGCCGAGCGCGGTCACAGCAGATGTGGCGTCGGGCACGATCGATTTCTCCGATACAGAGATCAAGGAGCGGATGAGCGGGAATCTCTGCCGCTGCGGCGCATACGTTGGCATCTGCGACGCGATCCGCGAGGCACACAGCGAGGTACACAGCGAGGTACACCACGCAGGAGAATCGCGATGAGGAATTTTGCGTACGCGAAAGCTTCGAACTCGACCGAGGCGATCCGGCTGCTGGGGCACTCCGGTGCCGCCAAATTTCTGGGCGGCGGCACGAACCTCGTGGATCTGATGCGCGAGAACATCGAGCAGCCGGAGAGCTTGGTCGATATTACGAGTCTGCTGCGCGAGATTCAGGAGAATGCCGACGGCGGAGTGACGATCGGCGCGGCGGCGCGGAATAGCGCGGTGGCCGCACATCGGACGATTCGCGAGCGCTTCCCCGTGCTCTCCCAGGCAATCCTGTTTGGCGGTTCCGGACAGGTCCGCAATATGGCGACGATTGGTGGGAATCTGATGCAGCGCACGCGCTGCGATTACTTCTACGACGCGGCGTCCCGGTGCAACAAACGCACGCCCGGCGCGGGGTGCGATGCGATCGACGGGTTCAATCGCATGCACGCGATTCTCGGCTGGTCGCCGGATTGCATCGCGACGCATCCCTCGGATATGTGCGTCGCGCTTGCCGCGCTGGATGCGAGTGTGGAGGTGGAAGGCAGGGACGGCAAGCGTTCGATCCGGTTCACGGAATTCCACCGGCTTCCCGGAAATACTCCGCACGTGGAGACGGACTTGCGGCCGGGCGAGTTGATCACCTCGGTGACAATTCCCAAGCTCGATGCCGCGCGCCGCTCGGTGTATCGCAAGGTGCGCGACCGCTCGAGCTACGCGTTTGCGCTGGTCAGTGTGGCGGCGGTTCTCGAAGTGGAGAACGGTGTTGTGAAGACGGCGCGGCTGGCACTCGGCGGGGTGGCGCACAAGCCGTGGCGCGCCGGTCCGGCCGAAGAAGCGCTGCAGGGTTCACCGGCAAATGAAGCGAGCTTCGGGCGGGCCGCGGACACCGCGCTGGCCGGCGCGAAGGGTTTCGCGCACAACGAGTTCAAGATCGAACTCGCGAAGCGCCTGATTGCGAGCACACTGGCTGACCTCGCGCGAAAGGACGGTGCACGATGAGCATCATGCAAACGTTGGTTCAAACCGCGGCACGCTTCAAGCCCGACGCGGATCCGGACCCGCTGATCGCTTCGAAAAAGTACGTGGGCAGGGCGCTGGACCGCGTGGATGGACGCCTGAAAGTCACGGGCGGCGCGCGTTTCACGGCCGAGTATGCACCCGACGATATGGTGTACGCCGCGCCTGTATTCAGCACCATCGCGAAGGGAAAGGTCAGGCGGTTGGACACCGCGGCGGCCGAGAGTTCTCCCGGCGTGATCGCCGTGATCACGCCGAAAAACATGCCGCGCCTGGTCACGCCCTCATTGACCGATTTCGCGAAGCTCGACAAGATCGCAGCCAGCAACCTGCCGGTGCTTCAGGACGACAGCGTTCACTGGAACGGACAGGTGATTGCGGTCGTGATCGCCGAGACTCATGAACAGGCGCAGGAGGCGGCCGCCCGGGTGCGGGCCGATTACGACGCCGACGAGGGAATGGTTTCCTTCGAACGGAACAAGGATAAGGCGATCATGCCCAAGGACGTTCTGGGCGAGCCGCCTGAGATCAAGATTGGCGATGCGGAGAAGAACCTGAAATCGGCGCCCGTGCAGGTCGACGCCACCTATCGTTCGCCCTACTACAATCACAGCGCGATTGAGCCGCATGCGACGATCGCTTATTGGGAGGGTGACGACAGGCTTTACGTTTTCGACAGCACGCAATGGGTGGAGGGCTACAGGAACTCGCTCGCCCACGTGTTCGCTCTCAATCGGGAAAACATCCGGGTGATGGCTCCGTTCGTCGGCGGTGGTTTCGGCGGCAAGGCGGGCTTCTGGTGGAATACGATTCTTTGCGCGGCGGCTGCGAAAATGGTGGGACGGCCCGTGAAGCTGGCGCTGTCGCGCGAGGGCGTCTTCCGCATCGTCGGCGGCCGGACGGTTGCCGAACAGCGCGTGGCGCTCGGCGCGACGCGTGAGGGCAAGCTCACGGCGCTGATCCACACCGGACTTACGGTCACGCCAGATCACGCGCGCTACGCCGAGCAATGCACGTTCCCTACGCGCCATCTCTACGCGACGGAGGCGCTTCACGTCGCTCAGTACGTGGTCAATCTGGATATGGTGGCCAATACGTGGATGCGTGCTCCCGGCGAATCGATCGGGACGTTCGCCGTCGAATCCGCGCTGGATGAGCTGGCGGTCGAATTGAGGATGGACCCGATCGAGCTTCGCCGGAAGGTGGAACCGGCGCGCGATCCGACGAAGGATACCGAGTTCTCCAGCCGCAACCTGATCGAAGCTTATGAGCGGGGCGCCGCGGAATTCAACTGGAGTTCGCGGAATTTGCAGCCGCGCAGCCGGCGCGATGGAGCGTGGCTCGTCGGACACGGGGTGGCGACCGCGTACTATCCCGCCCTGCGGTTCCCGGGGGGAGCGCGCGTGCGGCTGGAGGCCGACGGCACGGCGATTGTTCAGGCGGCCGCGAACGAGATGGGGATGGGGGTTGCGACCGGCCAGCTTCAACATGCGGCGGACCGGTTGGGGCTGCCGCTCCACTGCGTCGAGTTCGACTACGGCGATTCGCACCTGCCGACGTCGCCGATGGCCGGCGGCTCGTGTCAGACGTTGAGCATCCTCGCCGCGACCCGGGCGACGGTGGAGAAGCTGCATCGCGAACTGCTGAAACTGGAGCAGAAGGACTCCGCGTCGCCGCTGAAGGGTGCGAAGTATGAGGACCTCGTCGCGCGCGATAACGGGCTGTTCCTCGCGTCCGAGCCCTCGCGTGGGGTTAGCTATGTCGAGATCCTTCGCAAGGCGGGCAAGCCGTATCTTGAAGTTGAAGGCGTTTCTTCCGCGCCGATGGAGATGATGAAATATTCGATGGCCTCCTATGGTGCGCAATTCTGCGAGGTTCGGGTGAACGAGACGACGGGCGAGGTGAGGGTGGCGCGCTGGCTTGGATCGTTCGACTGTGGAACGGTTCTGAATCCGAAGACGGCGATGAGTCAACTGCGCGGCGGCATCGTCATGGGGATCGGGATGGCGCTTACGGAAGAGATGCTGGTTGATGGGCGCAGCGGACGGATCATGAATCGCTCGCTTGCCGGATATCATGTGCCGGTGAATCTGGATGTGCCGCGGATCGACGTGCTGTTCAATGATATTCCGGATCCGCAGACGGCGCTGGGTGCGCACGGGATCGGCGAGATCGGGATTACGGGCGTGGCGGCGGCGATTGCGAATGCGGTCTATAATGCGACGGGTAAGCGCGTGAGGGACTTACCGATCACGTTGGATAAGCTGCTGTAAGTCGGGGGCGCGCAAGAAACAATACTGGCCGCAGATAAGCGGGGATCAATGCAGACAAGCAAGAGCGGTTCCAGACGTTGAACGGGTCGACTCTGGCGGGTGTAAAAACGAAATTGGCATTCCCGGTTATAACTCGTCCCGCGCTCGAAAACCTTGATAGCGACGACGGATTCCTTGAGCTCGCCGTCCTTGCCCTCCAAGTGCTGTTCGACGACGAATCGGAGGAAGCGGGCTTCGGCCGCGAGTTGCCGTCGCGCGGCCTGTACCCCGGAGTTCGCGATAGGCACGGTTCAGTGAGCTTTTGAATGTATGAAACGCCGTACAACCCCGCGGGACTTGTTTATGACGGTGAACGGGCGCATTATGCAAATCAGGATACTGAAGGATGGATCGAACACGCGATCGTGTTTTCCCAATTCTCCTGATGTGTGCGGCCTGGACCTGCATGGCGCAGGCGGCGGGCACATTCACGGCGACCGGGTCCATGATCACACGGCGGGTGGGGCACACCGCGACGCTGCTCCCGAATGGGAAAGTCCTGATGGCGGGGGGAAGAGAAAATGCCTTCTCGAACTTACTACTCTCCAGTGCGGAACTCTACGACCCCGCGACGGGCACGTTTACCTTCACCGGCAGCATGAATGCTCCACGGGCGCAGCATACCGCCACTTTGCTGCCTGACGGCCGCGTCCTGATCGCTGGTGGTTCGCACGACCTCGGTGCGGAGATATATGACGCCACCACCGGGACGTTCGCCGCGCTGCCCGAAGCCGACGCGCCGGAGTCATGGGCGGGCGCCACGACGCTGCTGAAGGACGGAAGCGTTTTGATCGCCGGCCAACCGACCGCTAAAGTCTACGATCCGACGGCAGGCATATTCGTTGTCGCCGGCCCGTATGCCGGTCCCAGGCCAGTCTTCATCGAAGCGGCTCTCTTACTGCCGGACGGCCAGGTTTTTTTGACTGACATTTTTGGATGGAGCCAAATCTTCGATCCCAGCCGCAGGACCTTCCGCTACGCGGGGCTTGTGGACTTCTGGTATGACGTTCGCACGACGACATTACTTGCAAGCGGCAAAATCCTGATCGTCGGCAACGAGTCCAATGATGGATTACCAGCCGACGCGGAACTCTTCAATCCGTCCGATGGAATCTTCACCCGGCTTGGCTATTCCGCCTCGGGCCACGAGTACGCCGCATCCGGGCTTCTTCCAGATCGAACAGTTCTTGTCACTGGTGGGCAGGTGCCGGGAGGCAATGGCAATTCCGCCGCAGAACTATATTTGCCGGAGTCCGGCACGTTCTCGAGCGCCGGCGATATGACTGACGGCCGCCATCAGCACACGTTGACTTTACTTACAGACGGCACCGTTCTGATCGCGGGAGGCTATAGTGCCTATCCGTGGTCGACGTCGAGCGCCGAACTGTATCGTCCGTCGGTGTTGGTGCCTTCTCCGATGCTGTTCTATCTTTCCAAGGACGGGAAAGGGCAAGGCGCGATCTGGCATTCCACGACTGGAGAGATCGCTTCTCCGAGCGTGCCCGCGCTGGCAGGAGAGGTCCTGTCGATGTACACAACGAGCCTGATTGAAGGCAGCCCGCTTCCGCCGCGAGTTGCCATCGGGGGCCGGTCGGCCGAGGTTGTGTTCTTCGGCAATGCTCCCGGATATCCCGGTATTCACCAGGTGAATGTCCGGGTGCCGGACGGCATTGCGCCGGGACCCGCTGTTCCCGTTCGCCTGACTTATGTCGGACGGCCGAGCAACGAAGTAACAATCGCCGTGCAATGATGCGGTCTGATGAGTATGGAGACGGACTCGGCCCTTCTCAACTGTTTCAGAGCCGTGCCCAACAGTGCTTCCA
>JAOAPT010000382.1 GCA_025463045.1 Candidatus Solibacter sp. | reverse complement strand
CCCACGGCCGTATCACTTCGAGCGAGAGCAACTGTCCGCGGATCTGCGCCAGCAGCAATTCACGATCCGCTGCCGCCAGCGGCGAGAGTCCCTGCGCATCGAACCCGTTGACCTCCGCCTCGAACTTCTTCAACGCCGCGATCTGCGCGTCAATCTCCGCGCGGGATCCCGTGCCGAGCATCGCGTCGTACTGATGAAAGCCCGCGGCCGTTCCGGCAACCGGATCGTACTTGAAATAGACCTCGTCGAAAAACCGGTCGGCCACGCGGTTGAACTCCGCGTCGCGATTCTGTGCGAAGACGGCGGCGGCCAACAAAAAGAAGAGCACACAACAACTGACGTTCATTGAACCAGCGTAACGCGCAATGCGTATCTAGGGACGGAGAACGAAAATGTACTGCACCAAATGCGGAGTCGAACTTCGAGAGGACGACCGGTTTTGCTCGCGCTGCGGCGCCCGCACCTCTGTCGCCCAGATGCCTGTTGTCCAGAAGAGGCTCATGCTGGACAAGCGGAATAAGAAGATCGCGGGCGTGTGCGCCGGCTTCGCCCGATATTTTGAGGCCGATGTGACTCTGGTGCGCGTACTGTGGCTCGCCATCGCATTGGCCACCGGCGTCGGTTTCCTGGCGTACTTTGCAGCCTGGATTATCATGCCCTCCGATCACGGCTGTGCGCCGGAACCGATCTACGCGCCGTATCCTCAGGCCGGATAAATCGGGTGGCGAACCATTCTGCAACTTCGCGTGCAGTCGTGCGTCTATATGGGTAGGTGGGAGGTAGGTCCATGAGCAAAACGGCAGACAGAGTGAAGCTCGCCGAGGCGATTTTGGCCCTTGTCGAGAAGCAGCGCGCCGAATCCGGCGATGAACACCTGGGGACCGACATCGTGGAATTCCTGATCGAGGCCCAGTTTCACGATCTGGAAACTGAAATTTTACAGAATCCTGGCGCCATCGAGCCTTGGCTGGTCCGCCGCCGTCGAAACGAAAATTAGGCTGCGCCTTTCCTCAACGCGCGCGAATTCCTCCGGCCGCGTCATTAACTTTAGTTAATGGCGCGGCCGTTCTCCTTTTATAGGCTGCTGCGTTAAGCCAGTGACAGTATATGTTGCAGGTAGTAAGGGGAGTAGTGTATTGACGTGGAACTCGCCAGCCAAGACCAACTCGCTTTACTCGCCAGCTCCCTGGAGCGCGGCTCGATTAGACCTGCCGGCCGCCCGCGGAAAGAAGTAGTACTCCGCCGGGCCAACGCCAAACTGTCAACCCGAACTCTCGAACCCGCAGCTCACGGCAAGGGTCATTATTGCAAGTGTGGCCATTGCCGCGTATGCCTGCAAAATGCCGAGTGGGACACCAAGTTCAACCAGAGATTCGGCGAGTCCATGAAGGACTATTACAGCGGCACGCGCCCGACCCGTCAGGCTTCGTGGTGGAGCGAACTCTAACGGTAGAGATCCCTTTCACTGAGACCCTCCGGTGCCGTCGAGTCGCCGCCGATCCCTGCCCGCTTGCGCGCCGTGAACATCGGCCCGCGCGCCGGCACAACGGGCGCAAACCGCCCCAGGCCGACCGGCGAAGGCATGCCCACGTACACTGCCTCGACCCCGCCGCGGCGGAGATACATCTCATGCCAGAAGCCGGTGCCTCCCGTGTCGCGGATGAACTTCTGCCACCACTGGCGATGCGGATCGGAACGCGACCAGGCTTCGAGCGATTCGTAGTCCCGCCAGTATTGCCTCATGCCGACATGGCGCGGCGAAAACAGAAACGACTCATGCAGCAATAGTCCGTCCGGCCGGGCGTTCACCGCAGCCGAAATCTTCGGCCCGAATCCCAGCAAGGTCTTGACGCCGGTCAAGGCATTCACTTGCATCCCTAAATAAATCATTACCAGGTCCGGGTACTGCGAAAGGTCGACGGTTTCGCGCTTGGGATGTTGAGCCACGGTGCCCTCCCGTTCGCATCATACGCCACGCGATCCCTGCTCGCCGAGATCGACGTTACTGTTATGCGATTTGCTGCCGCGTTCGTCGCCGCGTTGATCATGGCCGCCCCGCCAGGTTGCGCGTCCGACACTGACCGGCGCCCCAGGACGTCGCGAGGAAATCACGCAAGCGTGGCCCGAGCTTTGATGGCGCATGACGCCAACGTCAACCACCGGACTACGAGCCGGTACACCGCGCTGATGTCCGCCGCGCGATGGGCTGTGCCGATATCATTCCGATTCTGCTGAACGCCGGAGCCGACTGGAAGGACGCGTTGATCGGCTTGTGCGAGGTAGCAAGTTGGGGCGCGATCCCCAAATGAGAGAATGTGATTTGCTGGCTGCCATACTGATCTTCGCCGCGACCTATCTTGTGCTTGCCGTCGGACGGCTGCCGGGATTGCGGCTCGACCGCACTGGGGCGGCGATCGTCGGCGCAAGCCTCATGCTCGCGTTCAATGTCCTCACCGTCGATGAGGCGTTCGCGGCAGTCAACTACGACACGATCATTCTGCTGTTCGGCATGATGATCGTGGTCGCGAACCTCCGCCTCTCCGGCTTCTTCGCGCTGGCCAGCGCCTGGGTGGTCGATCATGCGCACGGTCCGATCGTGCTGCTCTCGGGGATCGTCGCGGTGGCCGGAATCTTCTCGGCATTCTTCGTCAACGACACGATGTGCCTGGTGCTGACGCCGCTCGTCCTCGATATCACGCGGCGGCTGGGGCGCAAACCGATTCCATATTTGCTGGCCGTCGCCATGGGGGCGAACATCGGGTCGGTGGCGACCGTCACGGGCAATCCGCAGAACATGATGATCGGAAGTTTCTCCCGAATCCCGTACCGCACCTTTACAGCGGCGCTGGCGCCGGTCGCGGCGGTGGGACTTGTGCTGACCGTCGTCGTGATTGCGCTCGTCTATCGCGCGGAGTTCCGCGGCGCGCCGGCGTTACGCGTGGAACACCGGCCGGTGCGGGTCAATCGCGTGCTGCTCTACAAATCGCTCGCGGTATCAGCCGGGATGATCGTATTTTTCTTCGCCGGCTGGCCGGTGCCGAAAGTCGCGCTCATCGCCGGAGCCCTGCTGTTATTGACGCGCCGCGTGAAGCCCGAGAAGGTCTATCGCGAAATCGACTGGAGCCTGCTGGTGCTCTTCATCGGACTCTTCATCGTGATCGCCGGAGTCGAGAAGACGCCGCTCCCCGCCGACCTGTTCGCCGCCGCGGGGCGCTTCCACATCGAACGCGTCGTGCCGATGAGCATCTTCGCCGCGCTGCTCTCCAACCTCGTCAGCAACGTACCCGCCGTACTCGTCTTCAAGACGTTCGTCCCGCACCTGGCCGATCCGGTGAAGGCGTGGCTGACACTCGCTATGTCGTCGACGCTCGCGGGGAATTTGACGCTGCTCGGGTCGGTGGCCAACCTGATCGTCGTGCAGCGTGCGCGGGCAGAGGTAGAGATCACGTTTTGGGAACATGCGCGCGCCGGTGTTCCGCTCACCATCTTGACGCTGGCAGCGGGTGTTTGGATGTTAAACTAGCGGCTTGTCCCCACAGCTTGCGCGTACCGGAGAGTGGTTGCTACGCTCCGGAATTCAGGAACCGAATGGCGGCGTGGCCCGCTACTACCGCACGGACGTGTGCCGCAATTTGCCCGTCTCGACGGAGATCACGGGCTACGCGGTGAGTGCGTTCGTGTATCTGCATTCAGTCACCGCGGACCGCCGCTATCTGGAGTGCGCGATCGCCGGTGCGCGTTTTCTGACGCGCATTGCGTGGGACGCCGCGTCGCGAGTCATGCCGTTCGAGATCGCACCCACTGAGTACAGCTACTTCTTCGATTGCGGCATCATCGTGCGCGGTCTGCTGGCTGCGTGGCGCACGACGGGCGACCCGGAATTTCTCGATGTCGCGACGGGCACGGGCGAGAGCATGCTGCGTGACTTCGCGAGCGGGGATGGCGACTTCCATCCGATACTGACGCTGCCCCACAAACGCGCGACCGAGCGGGACGAACTTCGGTGGTCGCGGACCGCCGCGTGTTATCAGTTGAAATCCGCGATGGCGTGGTGGGATCTGTTCGAAACCACACAGGATGCGCGCTTCTCCGACGCTTACGACCGCGTGCTCCAAGACAGCATTCGTACCTGGGCGAATTTTCTACCCGGCCATCCCGACCGTCACAAAGTGATGGACCGCCTGCATGCCTTCAGTTATTTTCTCGAAGGACTGCTGCCGCGGGCGACCGATCCGCATTGCGCCGTCGCACTGCGCGACGGCATTGCGCGCTGTGCGCACCACCTGCGCGAGATCGCGCCCGAGTTCGAGCGCTCCGATGTATACGCGCAACTGCTGCGCGTGCGGCTGCACGCCGATTGGCTCGGGATCGTGCCGCTCGATCTTCCGGCCGCGCAGTGGGAAGCCGGGCAGCTCGCCGGATTTCAGGTGACGAGCGCCGATCCGCGAATCGATGGGGGATACTGGTTCGGACGCAAGGGCGCGGAGTGGCTGCCGTTCGTCAACCCGGTGTCGGCGGCCTTCGCCGGACAGGCGTTGGAGCTGTGGGAGTCCGGCCGCCGCGGCGAGGCCCAACCGCACCGGCACCAGTTGATTTGAAGCCTAAAATAAAGCTCGCATTTCTCTCGGGCACCGACGAACTCAATCGCCGGCTTATCGAACGCATGCGCGCGCTCTACCCCGAACTGCCGTTGTGGGTCGTCTCGGATTTTCCACCGGAAGATCGCGAACTCAAGTGGGTGCGGTATCGCGTCAATCGCAGTCTCGCGGAGAATCTGCGCAACGCTCGCGAGGAACTTGCGGGCTATGAGATCCGGCTCGCGGCCGTGATGCTGGTGCCGAACGTGCCGTTCCGGCGAATGCGGCTGATGGCGTTTTTGCTTTCGCCGCGCGGCTTCCTGGCGTTCAACGAGAATCTGAATAATTTCATGCTGCGTCCGGGATCGCTGCCGACGATCGCTCGGCATGTCGCATGGCGCGGGAAGAATGCTTTGCGGTGGGCCGTGCGGGCGTCGCGCAAGGCGGATTGGCGGCTGCTCTATCGCTACCGGGCGGCGATCCTCGCCGGCGAGATGCGGCCGATGCGCACGCGACCGGCGCCGACCGGCGCAGCGGCGATGCTGCCGGGCGTGACCGTCGTGATTCCTTCGCGAGACGGCAAGGAACTGCTCGCGGCGCAGTTGCCCGGTATTCTCGCGGAGGCGCCGGAGCAGGTCATCGTGGTCGACAACGGCAGCAGCGACGGTACACGCGAGTGGCTGGCGGCGGCGTATCCGGCGATTGAAGTGGAGCACTCCCCTGCCCCGCTGTCGTTTGCGCGGGCGGTCAATCGCGGGATCGCGCGGGCGAAGTACGCATACGTCTGCCTGCTGAATAACGATATGTTGATCGAGCGCGGGTTTTTCGCCGCGCTGCGCAAACCGTTCGATGATATTCCGGACCTGTTCAGCACGACGGCGCAGATTCGTTTTCCCGCGGGAGTACGTCGCGAAGAGACGGGTAAGACGGTGATGGCGCAATCCGACCCCGAAGATTTTCCGGTGCGCTGCGATGAGACGTTGGCCGGCGAAGACGGCAGCTACGTGCTCTACGGTAGCGGCGGCTGCTCGCTGTACGACGCGGCGAAATTGCATGCGCTGGGCGGCGTGGACGACGTGTACGAGCCGGCGTATGTCGAAGATCTCGATCTCGGATATCGCGCCTGGCAGCGCGGCTGGCCGAGCGTGTATGCGAACGGCGCGGTGGTGGAGCACCGGCATCGCACCACCACGTCGCGCTTCTATACGGAAGAACAGCTAAGCCGCATTCTCGAAACTAATTACCTGCGATTTCTGGCACGCGCAGTAAGCGACCCGGCGCTGTTCCGCAGACTGTGGCGCCAGGCGGTGCGCAGGCTGTGGCTGCGGAACGGTCCTCTCGAAGCGGCGCCCGCGATCGCGCTCGAAGGCGGACTCGCGACAACGCCGGCGTACCCTGAAGAACGCTTTCTCTCTCTGACCGATGGCAGCGTGAGCGTGTTTCCCGGACGGGCTGCGACTGGAAAAATGCGTATAGTCGTGGCGAGTCCGTATCTTCCTTTTCCGCTGTCCCACGGCGGCGCGGTGCGGATGTACAACCTGATGGCCCGCGCGGCGCGCGCGTTCGATGTGGTACTGGTGGCGTTCACGGAACAGGACGGCACGCCACAACGCGAGGTGCTCGAGATGTGCGCGGAGGTAGTGCTGGTCCGCCGCAAAGGTAGTCACGCGCTTCCGTTCACCGGACGTCCCGAAGTGGTCGAGGAGTTTGCATCGAATGCATTTCGCGCGGCGCTCGAGCAGACCGTGCGCAAGTGGCGTCCCGCGGTGGTTCAGCTCGAGTTCACGCAGCTTGCGCAGTACGCGGCGGATTGCGCTCCGGCGAAGACCATCCTGGTGGAGCATGACATCACGTTCGATCTTTACGAGCAACTGCTCGCGATCAATCGCAGCGGACAGTTGGCGCGCGAAGTTGCACTCTGGAGAAGCTTCGAGACTACGGCGTGGAGCAAGGTGGATGCCGTGGTCACGATGTCGGAGAAGGATCGGCGAACGGTGACCGGGGCGCGCGCGATCGCGCTGCCGAACGGTGTCGACCTCGAGCGTTTTCAACCTGTGAAGGAAGCTCCGGAAGGGCGTCGCATCTTATTCATCGGGAGCTTTGCACATCGTCCGAATGTGATGGCGGTGGAGTTCTTCGTGAATGAAGTGTGGCCGCAGTTGAGGGACGTCACGCTGCACGTGATCGCGGGCGCGCGTCACGAGCAATTCCCGGTCGCCGCTGATTTGACGCAGCACGGCATTGAGGTCGACGGGTTCGTGAGCGATGTGCGTCCGGCGTACCGCCGGGCGACGCTGGTGATCGCGCCGCTCGTCGCGTCGGCGGGCACGAATATCAAAGTGCTGGAAGCGATGGCGATGGGGAAGGCCGTGGTGAGCACGAAGACAGGCGTGAACGGGCTCGATCTTTCGGCCGGCGAAGACTTCGTGCTGGCGACAGGCCCCGACGAAATGGCGGCGGCGATCGAAGGACTGCTGTCCAATGAAAAGGCGCGCGCTGCGATCGAGCTTGCGGCACGCGCCCGTGTGGAACGCGATTACAGTTGGGACGCGATCAGCGACGCGCAGGCCGCACTGTATCGCGAGCTCGCCGGCTGAAAGCCGGCGCCAGCCGGGATTGGCTGCCCCTCTGACCCCGACCCTGTCAGCGCCGCGACTGCTCCGTTTCCATCCGAGCCGCGACCGTAAGGGAGCGGTGGCCGCCCGGGAGTGACCACCGCTCCCTCACGGTCGCGGCTCCGATTGCGTACCTTACCAGACCAGGCGGAGGCCGGACTCGATTCGACGGGGCGTGTTGGCCTGCGAACCGATGGTGCCGAACGCGGCATTGGTCGGATTGGTTTGCGGATTGCCGAAGGTCACCCGGTTGGTCAGGTTGAAGGCTTCCAACCGGAACTGCACGTAGCGCTTCTCGGTGAACTTGAAGCTCTTGCTGAGCGTGCCATCGAGCTGCTTGGTTTTGTCGCGGCGCAGGTTGTTGAACTGGTTGTCGAACGTGCGGATGTTGTCGGCCAACTGCTGGTTGGCGATGGTATTGAACTGCGTGGTGTCGAACGCATTTCCGTTCGGCTGATGCGGGTTCAGGTTGAGCGGACCGCCGTAATAGATGTAGTTGCCCCAGCTCAGGGTCGGGCCGGATTGCACGGTCAGGATGCCGCTGAGTCCCCAGCCGCCGACCAGGAAATCCGCCACACGATTTCGCAGATTCAATTTGCGTCCGCGTCCGATGGGGAGTTGGTAAGTCGAAGCGAGCACTTCGCGGAAGGGGCGCGAATCGCCGGAGAGGCGTTTTTCGGGCAGAGGATCGGAATCGTTGAGGAAGGCCAGGCGATCGATCAACTTATTGAAGATCAAATTATTGATCAGCGTGAGGCCGTTGGTGAAACGCTTTTGCAAGCGCAGGTTCACACTCTCGTAATACGAACTGCCTGCGTTGTCGGCCTGCATCACGACGCCGTTGCTGTTGCTCTGCGGCGTGCCGGGGACGGGGTATTGCGGGAACGGAATCACCAGTTGGCGAAGGGCCACGGTGTTGCCGTTCAAGGCACTGACGTTCGGGATCAGCCCCTTGAAGGGATTTGCGGTCGCGCCGGTAAGCAGGTTGATCGCGTTGTTATCGCGCACCAGCGACTTACTCAGATACTGCGCGGGAACATAGTCGAGCTGGCGGTTGATCAACAGGTGCATGGCATGGCTGCCGATGTATGCCACTTCGATCACGGTAGAGAACGGCAGTTGGCGCTGAATGCTGAGCTGCCAGCGGACGGTGTATGGGTTCTTGATATTCGGGTTGTAGAACGTGATGGCTTGTCCGAGGAACGTGCCCGTGCCCTTGGACGATCCGCTGGGCTGCAGGACGCCATTGGGGAACGGATTCGAGATTCCGGCGGTCGGGGTCAGGTAGTTATCGGTCGTGGTGTTGGCCGCGGTGCTCTGGCTGAAGCCCTGTTGATTCGGCGTCGGAAGCTGGATCGGGTCGACGAGGACACCGAAGCCGCCGCGGATGACGGTCTTATTGCCGAGCGCTTTCGGAGTCCAGGCGAAGCCGGCGCGCGGGCTGAAGATCGACGACTTGGTGTTGTAGACGCCGCGGTTTGAAGCGCTCGCGAAAGTGATGCCGCCGAGCGCTTTGAACTGGCTGGCGGGCAATGCGGGATTTGGCGCCGCGGCATACGCCGCCTGCGCGGTCGCGGAGATCGGATTGGCAGCCGTTGGGTCGAAGCCGTTGGTCACGCGATTGAAGCGCTCGATCTCGGGGAAGTCGCGTTCCCAGCGCAGACCGAGACTGATCGTGAGATTCGGCTTGATGCGCCAATCGTCATTGACGAACAGGGCCATGTAGCGCGCCTGCACGGTGCTCTGCGAATTGAGATCGATGCTGCCGCCGCTCGGCAGGCCGAGGAGGAAGGCCGCGAGGTCCTGTCCGAAGGGCGATGCCGTGGTGCTGACCGCGGGGTTGTTGGTCCAGTTGGAATTGAAGCTGTAACTGCCGGACGGGTTACCGAAGGTGTACGCGCTCCAGCGGTACTGGCGCGCGTCGCCGCCCATCTTCACGCTGTGATTGCCTTTGATCTTGACCACGTTGCCGAACAGATCGAAGGAGTCGGAGAAGTTAGTGCCGTCGCCATTGTAGCCCAAGGGCTCGTAAGTGGCGCGCGCTCCGGCAGAGATCGAGGTGCTGGAGAACGTGATGTACGGCATGGTGAGGAACTGCGCGTTGGACGCGACGTAGGCGGGAAAGCCGAGGTCGCTCGGACTCACCTTGTCGGCGGGCGAGAAGTGGTGCTCCTGATAGCGCGTGTAGTTGGCGCGGACTTCCATGAACACCGTCGGCGAGAAGGTGTGGACGTCGGAGAGGCCGAAGCCCTGGTTGATGCGATAGAGAAAATTTCCGGTCGCGGGATTGCCGAAGAAATCATTCTTGTTCTGGTTGCGGTAGTTGTGGCGTCCATCGAACGAGAGTTTGTTTTTATCGCTGATGGTGAAATCGAGGCGGCCGAGTTCGTTGTCGTAGCCATCGCTATCGATGGCGTTGACGAGGAAGTTTTGAGAGCCATTGGCCAGGCCTGGTGTGTTGGGCTGCGGATAGAACTGCAGATACTTGAGCGCGATCGGGTTGAGCCGGTTGGTGGGAATCACGTTATTCGGGAACGGCTGACGCGAGACGGCGGTGCCGGAGAGCGCGCCGGTATTGGGATCGTAGATGGTGTAGTTGTTGTTGCCGGGAACTTTGAGGAGAGCGGAGAAATCGCCCTGGCGTTCGGCGGCCGTGGGCACGGAGGTGAAGTTCACGGGATTGCCGGTTTCGAGCGGCGAATTCGCCGGGTCGGAATCGCGCATCCCTTCCCACGCGACATACCAGAAAATTCGGTTCTTGCCGTTGATGACCTTCGGGATGTAGACGGGGCCGCCGCCATTGATGCCGTACTGATTCTGGTGGTAGGGCGGCCGCGGCACGTTGTTGCGGTTGTTGAAAAACGAATTGGCGTCAAGCGCCGAGGTCTGGTTGAAGATATACGCGACGCCGTGCAATCCGTTGGTGCCGCCCTTGGTCACGAGGTTGACGGTGCCGCCCATGGTGTGGCCGTAGGAGGCATCCATCTGGAAGGTGCTGGTGCGGACTTCGGTGACGGAATCCTGGGGCGGGCTGTATGCCATCTGGTTGCTGAAGCCCGCATTGGGCGCTCCGTTGAGCAGCACTTCGTTGCGTGAGGCGGGAGCTCCGCCGATGCTGATCGAGTTGGGCGCGCCGTTATCGAAGGGGCGCACGGGTCCGGGCTCGAAAGTGGAAATCACGCCGAGCGCGAGATTGGCGAGCATCATCGGCGTGCGGCCGTTGACGGGGAAGCTTTCGACTTCCTCGGCGGTGATGACTTGGCCGACGGTGGCGTTCGCGGTATCGATGAGGGGCGCGTCGGCATGGACTTCGACGGATTCGGAGACGGCTCCGACGTCGAG
>JAOAPT010000381.1 GCA_025463045.1 Candidatus Solibacter sp. | reverse complement strand
CGTCAGGCAGCTGGAAGCCACGAGATCTGGTTTCAGGCGAGTACGAATCGGTATACAACCATCCCGAATCATCCCGGGGAAAGCCCGAAGGGACGCTACGCGCGATTCTCAAGCAGGCCGGAATCGAGCCGGATACGTTTCTTGACGCGTGACGTCCTTCGGGCTGCATTCCTGCTTGGCCTGCTTTTTTATCCGTGGTTTGTCTATTCCAAGTGACTATCGCCAGGAGTTGGCTATAGCGCCAGCCTGCGCGCTCGCGGACGATCGATTCGGGATTTCAGCCGCTGTTCGCGCCGGCGGATCTCGGGAGTGTCTTCGATGGCGAGCGCGCTGAGCGTCATTTCGAGCGCCATCATGTAATTCTTTTCACGATGTTCGTAATGCTTGGCGAGCTCCGCGAAGGCGCGCACGCGGTAGGGATTGCGCGAGACGGTGAGTTCCGTCACCATCGCGAGCGCGGCGTCGTGGCGGCCCATGCGGCGCTCGAGCGACGCGACATCCCACATCGTGCGGAACAGCAAATCGTCTGGCAATCCCATCTCGAGAGCGCGGCGGAAGAGGCGGAGCGCTTCCTCCTGGCGCTCGGCCTGCAATAGCCAGCGGGCCAGGCCGATGTGGTCGGCGCCGTGGCCGAACGCGGCGTCGGCGGGCGAGCGGAAGGCGCACGGCACAATCGCGGTCAGGCAGGCGAGCGACAGGATGTCGAGCGCGTTGTGGTGGAAGATCGGCACCACCTGAAAGGCCTTCTGGCTGCGCAGAAAATCGAAGTAGACGTACGGGATCATTTCGCCGGGCAGATCGCCCTGGCGTTCCACGCCGAGAATGCGATTCTCCAGTTCGACGAGGCGGCAGCTTTCGAGGCGCAGCTTCCAAAGGCGGCGCGCGCCGAAGAGCAGATCGAGGTGCACCATGCGGTCGAACGGATGTCGGGCGCGCGACATGCGGAAGCGCGTTTCGAGCAGCGGCTGGTCGTAGGACTTGCCGTTGTAGGTGATCAGGACGTCGAACTGCGCGAGGTACTCGGACAGCCGGTGAAGCAGCGACGCTTCCTCGCCGTAATCACGCATGAAGAACTGGCGAAGACGGAAACCCTGGGAATCGATCGAGCCGACGCCGATCAGGAAAGCGTAAGTGCCGGTTCCGCCGGCGAGTCCAGTCGTCTCGGTGTCGAGAAAGGCCCACCGGGTGGGATGGCTGCTCGGGATCGTGCCGGAGGAGAGCGGGTCGAGGAGATCCTCGGGCAGCTCGATCAGGTCGGCAATGTAGACGCTGCCGTGGCGGCGGTGATTCTCCCAGAGCTTTTCGGTTTCGAAGTGGGTGCCGAGCTGCGTGGTGACGAGTTCGCCGGAGAGCAGTTCCTCGATGAACTCGCCGCCGGGGCGGAGCGGAGGACGGGGCGGCGGCTCCGGCCTGGCGAATTTCCGGTCCACGCGCGCGATGCGGCGGCGAAGGGCAGCGAGTTGTTCCTGGATGTCCTCCATGTTCGCTTTTTCTTTGCTCAATATAGCAGGGTCGGGCGCACTTGTTATATTCGTAGGGTGATTCAAAGCGCAGTCGTACCCGTCGCGGGTCTGGGGACCCGTCTGTTGCCGGCCACCAAATCGCAGCCCAAGGAAATGCTGCCGGTGGCGCGCAAGCCCATCGTGCAGTATGTGGTGGAGGAACTTGTTTCCAACGGCATCGAGCAGATTCTGTTCGTCACCGGCCGCAGCAAGGCGTCGATCGAGAACCATTTCGACCACGATCCGGAACTTTTCCAGGCGCTGACGAATTCCAACAAGCAGGACCTCTTGGAAGAACTGGACGGAGTCGCACTGAAGGCCAAGTTCTTTTATACGCGCCAGAGGCTCCAGCGAGGACTGGGCGACGCGATCCTGTGCGCCGAGAACTTCGCGGGCGAAGAGCCGTTCCTGGTGGCGCTGGGCGACTCGATCCTTGGGCTAAACGCGGTATCGAAGGCCGTCGGGCGGATGGCGGACGTCTTCGATTCGAAGCGCGCGAGCTGCGTGATCGCCGTCGAGGAAGTCCCCGCCGAGGAGACCAGCCACTACGGGATCGTGCAGCCGGAGGCCGGCTCCGACGACGTTTTCCGCGTGGTGAATCTGGTGGAGAAGCCCGCGCCGAAGGATGCCCCGAGCAATCTCGCCATCGCCGGCCGTTATATTTTCTCGCCTGTGGTGTTCGATATGATCCGGCGCGTGAAGCCGGATAAGCGCGGCGAGATCCAGCTGACCGATGCGATCCAATTCATGTGCGACGAAGGGCGGCGCGTGCTGGCGGTCAAGCTGATGCCGGAAGAGAAGCGGTACGACATCGGCAACTTCCCAAGCTACTTCGAGAGCTTCGTGGAGTTCGCGCTGGCCGATCCGATTTACGGCGCGGATTTCCGGAATGTGCTGGAGCGCCTGCTGGCGAAATCGCCCGCCAAAGTTTGAACAAGACCCGGGTTCTGTTTCTGCTGCTGTTCGCGCTGCTGCTGGCGGCGCGGTTGTGCCACGTCGAAATCCTGTGGGCGGAAGAGACGCTGCCGCTGGCGGCCGCGCAACAGATGCGCGCCGGCAAGGTGCTCTATCGCGACGTATGGTTCGACAAACCGCCGGCGGCCCCGGTGCTGTATCGCGTCCTCGGCGGCGAACCGGGGGCGGTGCTGCGCGCGGTGGGAGCGCTCTACGCGCTGCTCTGCTGCTGGATCGCGTTCGGCTTCGCGCGCGATTTGTGGGGCGAGCGCGAAGGGCGGTGGGCGGCAGGACTGCTCGGGTTCTTTCTGGTCTTCGATTTCCCTTCATCCGTGATTCCGCTGGCGGCGGACCTGTTGATGCTCGCGCCGCATCTGGCGGCGGTGTGGATGGCGTGGAAAGGTCGCCCGCTCTGGGCGGGCGTGCTGGCGGGCGTGGCGTTCGCGATCAATCCCAAGGGATTGCTCGTGCTCGCGGTGTGCTTGTGCTCCGGCGGCGGGGGGGCTGTGATCGCCGGCTTCGTATCGGTGACGGCACTGGCGTGCGGGTGGATGTGGGGTGCGGGCGCGCTGACCGGATATTGGGACGAGGTCTGGCGCTGGGGACGCGTGTATGCGGGCACGACGTTCGTGGAAAATCCGCTGCGCAACGGCGTGGTGCGAACGTTGAACTGGGCAGGGTTTCACTGCGCGGCGGTGATCGCGGCGACGCTCGGATGGCGCGATGCAGACGACAGGAGAAGGCTGTGGATTCCGTGGCTGGGGTTTTCGCTGATCGGGGTGGCGGCCGGTCTGCGATTCTTCCCGCGCTACTATTTCCAGGCGCTGCCGGTGGTGGTGCTGTTGGCCGCGCGCGGGTTCTCGATGCTGCGCGGAAAGCGGGTGTACGCGCTCGCGGCGCTGCTCCTGATTCCGGCGGTGCGCTTCGCTCCGCACTACTATACGGCGGCACGTGGCGCGGCATGGCGCGATACGGCGATGGATCAGGACAGCCGCGCGGTGGCTTCGATGGTCCGCGGCGCGGCGCACGCGGGCGACACGCTATTCGTCTGGGGATACCGGCCCGAGATTTACGCGTACGCGCATCTGCCGGCGGCGTCGCGCTTCTTGGATTCGCAGCCGCTGACGGGAGTGCCGGCGGACCGGCATTTGACGCAATCCGTGCCGGTGGAGACGGAGGAGGCGCGCGCCCGTCGCGCGGAGCTCGCGAAGACCCGGCCTGAATTTATCGTGGACGGACTGGGCGGGTACAATCCGCGCCTCGCGATCGGCGCGTTCGACGATCTGCG
>JAOAPT010000374.1 GCA_025463045.1 Candidatus Solibacter sp. | reverse complement strand
GCGCCCGTGGCCACCAGCGCGCGCGATAAATCCACGCTGCAGCACAGTAGCGAAGCCGAGCGCCTCCGCCGCCGCGCGATGACCGGCTGGCCGCTCCCCGGGTGCGAAGTGCGCGTCGTCGACCTGCAGCTCAACGACGTGCCGCGCGACATGCAGTCAATCGGCGAAATCGTAATGCGCGGCGACAACATCATGGACGGCTACTACAAAGAGCCGAAGGCCACCGCCGACGTGATGACCAACGGCTGGCTGCATACCGGCGACATGGCCGTGTGGGACGAAGAGAACTACATCCACATCGTCGATCGCAAGAAGGACATCATCATCTCCGGCGGCGAGAATATTTCGTCGATTGAGGTGGAGCGCGCGATCGGCGCCCATCCCGCGGTGCTCGAATGCGCCGTGGTCTCCGCGCCCGATGCGCAATGGGGCGAGGTGCCCGCCGCTTTCGTGGTAATCAAGCCCGGACACACGGTCGACGAACTCGCCCTTTGCGAGTTCCTCCGCGAGCGCATCGCAAAATTTAAGATGCCGCGACGCTTTCACTTCAGCGATACGGCCCTGCCCAAGACCGGCACCGGCAAGATTCTCAAGCGCGACCTTCGCGAAACCCTCTGGGCCAGTCGCGATCTGCGCATCCAAGGCTGACAGCACATCATGTGGGAACAGATCTATACACCGGTTGGTAGCAGCCTGCCGCTTTCGGCCCTGGTTGCGGCGATTCCGATTTTCACCTTGCTCCTGCTGCTCGCGATTTTCCGCCGCCCTGCCTGGATGGCATCGCTCGCCGGACTCGCCGCCGCCGTCGCGGTCGCAATGGGCGTGTACGGAATGCCCGCGCGCCTCGTCGCCGGCGCCGTCAGCTTCGGCGCGGCGTTCGGGCTCTTCCCGATCGGTTGGGTGGTCTTCTGCGCGATTCTGCTCTATCGCATCACGCTCGAGAGCGGCAAGTTCGAAGTCCTGAAGGATTCCATCGGCCACCTGACCAATGATTCGCGCCTGCAAGCGCTGTTGATCGCTTTCGCGTTCGGCGCCTTCATCGAGGGCGCGGCTGGATTCGGTACACCTGTCGCGGTGGCGGCGGCGATGTTGACGGGCCTCGGCTTCGAGCCCTTCTACGCGGCGGCGATTTGCCTCCTCGCCAACACCGCGCCCGTCGCTTTCGGCTCGATCGGGATTCCCATCGACACCCTCCACGTCACCACCGGCCTGCCGCTCGACCGCCTCAGCGCCGGCGTCGGCCGCATTTGCGCTCCCGTCTCGCTATTCGTTCCGGCCTACCTGATTCTCGTGATGAGCGGGTGGAAGGGACTCAAGGGCGTACTCCCGGCCGCCGCTGCCTGCGGCGCCGCTTTCGCCGGCACGCAATTTCTCGTCTCCAATTACATGGGACCGCAGTTGACGGACATTCTTGCATCGATGGCCGCCATGGGTGCTCTGCTCCTCGTCATCCGCCGGCGCGGCGGACCCGCGCAAAAGCACAGCGGCCGCACGATCGCGATGGCCTGGATGCCCTACCTGCTGCTGGTAGTGTTTGTCCTGCTGTGGGGCTACCAGCCGTTGCAGAAATGGCTCAACACGTTCACCATCCCGGTCGAATGGCCAGGCCTGCACGCACTGGTTCGCCGAATGCCGCCGGCCGTCGCCGAACCGGCTCTCTATCCCGCGTCGTACAAATTTACCTGGCTCTCCGCGTCGGGTACCGCCTGCCTCTTCGCCGCGATCCTCTCCGCGATGGTGGCCGGCTTATCGTTCGCGCAGTTCGGCAAGGTCCTCCGCCACACCGTGAAGCAACTCGCGCTCGCCGAACTGACGCTCGCTTCGGTGCTCGGGCTCGCGATGCTGATGAATTACTCCGGCGCCACTGCGACCCTCGGTTTGGCATTCGCCGCCACCGGTTTCATGTTCCCGTTCTTCAGCGCGCTGTTGGGTTGGCTCGGAGTCTTCCTCACCGGCAGCGACACGTCGGCGAATGCGCTCTTCGGCACCCTGCAAGTCGTCACCGCGGAGAAGCTCGGGCAGAACCCGGTGTTGATGGCCGCCGCGAATTCCGCGGGCGGAGTGATGGGGAAAATGATCAGCCTCACCAGCATCGCGGTCGCCGCCGCTGCCACCAGTATGAAGCGCGAGGACGAAGCGAAACTGTTCCGCTTCACCCTCCGCCACAGTGTATTTCTGGCTAGTGTAATCGGCGCGCTAGTAATGTTTTACGCGTACGTCATGCCCGGATGGGCGCCGTAAAGAGCGAACTAACTCCCGGAATCCTTCTGCCGGGTGTTCTTCACGCCCGTCACAATTCCGAGCCCGGCGAGCACGATCACCATCACCGCAATCCAGTGCGACGGAACGTGCATCAGGGACGCGCCGTACGCTAACCCGCCGATGAAGATCAGATACCCAATCAGGTAGATGCCGAAAGACATAGTCGTTCCTCCGTTATTCAGTTTCCGCTTCCCACACCGGCGCGGATTGCGCGCGCAGCGCAGTCCACAAACCAAGACAAGCCACTATGAAAGCGAGCCCCATCAGGAGGAAGATTTTGGATAAAAGAAAGATGGGGCTGAATACGATTCCGATCGCCGCCAACTCGGCGGCCCAAGCGTACTGTGCCAAACGTAACGCGCGAATCGCCAAGACCGCGGCGACCAGGCAAACTACCAGGGTCAGCGCCAACTCATATTGCCCGACATAACCGGTGAAAAGCGAAGCAAACAAAAGTACAGGGAATGAAAAAACTTTGACCAACTGAAGCATGTCCGCCTTCTTCCGGACCGTGCGGTCCACGCCAAGGGTAGAGCACTTCGAGTTCCACACTTGCAGCACCAAAGCGGTGCGTCACACCACAGGAACCAGCAGCGTCTTGCCGATCACAGCCGTCATGCCGTCGAGCATGTCCAATGTGCGCGCCGAAAGCGAGGGAAGGTTCTGAAGAGCCCACAGCACTTCCCCGTTGTTCCACGCCGCCTCGCGCGCCGCCGTCATGCTGAACGCCGCCAGCGTATTTTCGAGCGGCGACACCGGCGGCAGCAGATCGCCGAGCAGCCTGACGTGCAACTCCACCTTCGCGCGATCGGTCAGCGCCTGCAGCGTCGAGTTGATCGCCGTGTAATCGCGATATTGGGCGCTCCCGTGGACCGGCGCGGGACCGGTACGGATGAGCGCGATCGGCAGATCGTGATTGATATGCGC
>JAOAPT010000337.1 GCA_025463045.1 Candidatus Solibacter sp. | reverse complement strand
TCCACGCCGAGGCCGTCGAGCAGAACCGCGGCGTCGCTCTCGGCGGTGTAACCGTCCTGCTCGCCGACGATGCCTTCGAGCTCGCCGAGACGCATGCCGTCCTCATCGGTGAGCTGGTCGTGCGGCTTCTGGTAAAGCTGGTCGCGCTCTTCGAGCGCCTTCCACAAGGGCGCATTGCCCATGATGACTGTATCGATCACGCGGAACTGATCGAACGCAAACTGGTCCTGACGGAGCACGCCGAGTTTCTTGGGGCGAGTTACGGAACCCAGCGCCGGCTCGAGTTCGCCGGTGAGGATCTTCATCAGGGTAGACTTGCCCGCGCCGTTCGGCCCGGTGAGGGCATAACGCCGGCCCGGCAGAAACGTGCAGGTGACGTCTTCGAACAGAATTCGGGCGCCAAAGCGCATAGAGATGTTGTTAAGGGAAAGCAAGGATACTTCTATGATACCGCAGCTCGCCGTTACAATCTGAGTATGCCCAGACGACCCCTGTTTCCCGCGTTTTTGCTTGCTCTCGCAGCGTGCGCCCGCGCCGAAGTCCACCCGATGACGCTCCGCGAGGCCGTGGGGCGCGCGCTCCAGCAGAATCCCGATGTCACGCTGGCGCGCCTCGAAGAAGAGAACGCGCGGCACGCGGTGGGGATCGCAAAAGACCCGTTTTCGCCCAAGGTGAACGTGGGCAGCGGCCTCGCCTACAGCAACGGCTTTCCGCTTTCCGCGCCGAGCATCGTGCAGGCGCACGCCTCGCAATTCCTCTTCAATCGCCAGCAGAGCTACGCCGTCGCGCAGGCGAAAGAGCAGGCTCGGGGCGCCGGCATCGGAGTCGCGAGCAAGCGCGACGAGGTGGCCTACCGCACCACGGCGCTGTACCTCGACGCCGAGCGCGCGGCGCGCATCCTCACCCTCTCCCGTAAGGACGCCGAGAGTCAGCAGAAGGTGATGGAAACGATTCAGGCGCAGGTGAAGGAAGGCCGCGCACTGGCGCTCGCCGAGAAGCAGGCGGCCTACAATCTAGCACGCTCGCGCCAGATCGCCGAGTCGCTCGATGCCGACCGCGACTTCGCTGAGACTTCACTCGCCATTGCCGTAGGATTCTCCGCCGAGGATCGCGTGCGCCCCGTCGAAGAGCAGCGCACCGCTCCCGCGCTGCCCGCCTCGGAAGAGAACGCGGTGCAGGCCGCGCTCGAATCGAACAAGGATTTGCGGAAACTGCAATCCCAGATCACCGCCAAGGGCCTGGAGATGCGCAGCGAGAAAGCCGCGCGCTACCCGCGGGTCGACCTGGTCGCGCAGTACGCCTTATTCGCCAAATTCAATCACTACGAGGACTACTACCGCACCTTCCAGCGCAACAACGGCCAGATCGGCATGTCGTTCCAGGTGCCCGTCTTCAACGGCCCCGGAGTCAACGAGCAGCTCGCGCAGACGCAGACCGAAATTTCGCACCTCCGCGTCGAGTTGAACAACGCGCGCAATCGCATCAGCGCGGATCTGCAGCAATCCTTCCGCGAAGCTCGCAAAGCGGAGACGGCCGCCGAAGTGGCGCGTCTCGATCTCGATGTTGCCCGCGAGCAGCTCTCGGTGAATCTCGCGCAAATGCAGGAGGGCCGCCTCCCGCTGCGGCAAGTCGAAGAATCGCGCATCGTGGAAAACGCCAAGTGGATCGCCTTCTACGAAGCGCAATACGCACTCGAAAAGGCAAAGTGGAACGTCCTGCATTTGACGGGCGATCTGGTGCCGAGCATCGAGGGCACGCCGTAGGTTCGCAAGCGTACTCACATCGGAGTACTATCCAAACGTGAGCGTATCGCGCGATCCTCAAACAACTCGGGATCAAGGAGGAATAGCGAATGGAATACCCAGCCAAATTTGAGCCCGGCGAACGAGGAGGCTTTGTCGTCAGCTTCCCCGATTTCGACTGGGGCGTGACTCAGGGCGATTCCGAGCAAGATGCTCGTGAAATGGCGCTCGACGCACTACTGACCATGATCACTGTGCACATCCGCCGGGGTGAAGACGTGCCTCGCCCAAGTCGGCCGCGCGGCCGAAAATACCGCATCATTCGCCTCCCAGCCCTACAGGCCGCGAAGACCGAGCTTTACCAGGCATTCAGCGCATCCGGCATCCGCAAAGCGGAACTGGCCCGCCGGATGGGGATTTCCAAAGTCAATGTAGATCGATTGTTCGATCTCAAGCATCAATCGCGACTCGATCAGTTGGAATCGGCCTTCAAGGCGTTAGGCAAAGATATGGCGATCCAGATTCGCGATGCCGCATAAAACTATAGCCGACCGTGCCTCCACCTCTCCTCCGGATTAACGGAGTTCGATGAATCGGTCGCCAATGCGGGCGGAAGCTGATTGTCGACCAGGAACTTCACGCGCACAACAGAACGGAGTGATCCGTCTGGCGGCCGGCGTACTCGATCGATGCGAGAATATCCTCTCGTTCAAGGTACGGATAGTCAGCCAGAATCTCTTCGATGCTCGCACCGGCACCAAGCAATTCGAGAACGTCCGTCACACGAATCGTCATTCCACGAATGAACGGACGGCCGCCGCATTGAGCGTCATCTATCGTAATTCGATTGAGGCGATCGGTCTTCATGGCCAAACTCTTAAACTAGTCTACCAGCCGCGATGCCGCATAAAAAAGCTCCCGGACGAGCGACTTCGCCGTCCGGGAGCGTTGCGATTCTCCCAATGGAATGTAGGGAACTAAAACTCTAGCTGCAGCCGCTCGTGCCGCCGCAATTGCCGCACTTGTAGCAGCTTCCATTGCGCGTCATGATCGACCCGCACTCGGCGCACAGCGGAGCGTCGGCCGTCATCGGATTGAACGGCAGCTCCTGCTGCGGATCGGCCTCCGTCGGACGCAGCGTCAGCGTCTCGCCGGCCTCAGTGGTCGCATATTCCGGCCCCAGGAACTTATTGCCGAGCCAGCGGAAGATGTAATCCATGATCGACTTCGCGTACGGGATCTGCTGATTCCCCGTCCACCCGCTCGGCTCGAAACGCACGTGCGCGAACTTGTCCACCAGGAACTTGAGCGGCACGCCGTACTGCAAATTGAAACTCACCGCCGTCGCGAACGCATCCATCAGGCCGGAAATCGTCGACCCTTCCTTCGCCATCATGATGAAGATCTCGCCCGGCGAGCCATCCTCATACATGCCGACCGTGATGTAGCCTTCGTGCCCGCCGATCGAGAACTTGTGCGTGATCGAGCGGCGCTCGTCCGGCAGCTTGCGCCGCACCGGCCGGTACACCACGCGCTCGATGGGCGCCGCCGCGGCCGCCGCGGCAGCAGTCGCCACCGCACCCGCGTTCTTCTTCTCGCCCTTGCCCGAGCCCGAGCTCAGCGGCTGCACGCGCTTCGAATTATCGCGGTAGATCGCGACCGCCTTCAACCCGAGCTTCCAGCTCTCGGTGTAAGCGCTCATGATCTCCTCGACCGTGCACTCTTCCGGCATGTTGATCGTCTTCGAAATCGCGCCGGAGATGAACGGCTGCACCGCCGCCATCATGCGCACGTGGCCCATGTAATGAATCGAGCGCTGTCCGTTCTGCGGCCGGAAGCTGCAATCGAACACCGCCAGGTGCTCCGGCTTCAATTCCGGCGCGCCCTCGATCGTCCCAGTCGAATCGATGTGGGTGACGATCTTCTCCGCCTGCTCCGGCGTATACCCAAGCTTCACCAGCGCCGCCGGGACCGTATTATTGACGATCTTGATCACGCCGCCGCCCACCAGCTTCTTGTACTTGATGAGCGCGAGATCGGGCTCGATGCCCGTCGTATCGCAATCCATCATGAAGCCGATCGTCCCGGTCGGCGCGATCACCGTGACCTGCGCATTCCGATATCCGCTGCGCTTGCCCGATTCGTACGCATCGTCCCAGACCTGCTGCGCGCCCTTCATCATCGCCGTCGGCACGCGATTCCCATTGATGCGCTGCACCGAATCGCGATGCATCCGGATCACTTCCAGGAACGGATCTTCGTTGACCGCGTAGCCCGCGAACGGACCCACCGCCTCCGCCACGCGCGAGCTCGTCAGGTACGCCTGTCCGCACATGATCGCCGTGATCGAGCCCGCGAAATCGCGGCCCTGATCGCTATCGTACGGTACGCCCATCGACATCAACAGCGCGCCCAGATTCGCGAAGCCCAACCCGAGCGGCCGGAAATCGTGCGAGTTCTGCCCGATCTTTTCCGTCGGATAGCTCGCGTTGTCGACGATGATTTCCTGCGCCAGGATCATCGTGTCCACCGCGTGCCGGAACGCCTCGACATCGAACTGTCCGTCCGGCCCCACATACTTCATGAGGTTGAGCGACGAGAGATTGCAGGCCGAATCGTCCAGGAACATGTATTCCGAGCAGGGGTTCGACGCGTTGATCCGCGCCGTGTTCTTGCACGGATGCCAGCGGTTGACCGTGGTGTCGAACTGCATGCCGGGGTCGCCGCACTCGTGCGTAGCCTCCGCGATCTGGCGCATCAAATCCTTCGCCTTATAACGCTTCACCGGCTGCCCGGTGAACACGCCCTTCGTCCACCAATCGTCATCGCGCTGCGCCGCTTCCATGAACTCATCGCTCGCGCGCACGCTGTTGTTGGCGTTCTGGAAAAAGATCGAGCTGTACGCTTCGCCGTCGAGCGAGCTATCGTAGCCCGCCTCCACCAGCGTGTACGCCTTCTTCTCTTCCTTCGCCTTGCACCAGATAAATTTGTCGACGTCCGGATGATCCACGTTGAGGATCACCATCTTCGCCGCGCGCCGCGTCTTGCCGCCGCTCTTGATCACACCGGCGAAAGCGTCGAAGCCCTTCATGAAACTCAGCGGTCCGCTGGCGCGCCCACCGCCCGACAGGACCGCGTCTTCTTCACGCAGCGCCGAGAGATTCGAGCCGGTGCCCGAGCCCCACTTGAACAGCATTCCCTCGGTCTTCGCCAGGTCGAGAATCGATTCCAGCGAATCCTTCACGCTGACGATGAAACAGGCGGAGCACTGCGGACGCATCACTCCGGTTTCGAGCTTGGTCACCTTCCCGACCTGCTCGTCGTAGTTCCATCCGTAGCCGCGCGTCTCTTTCACGCCGACGTTGAACCACACCGGCGAGTTGAAGCAGGCCTTCTGGGTGAGCATCAGGTGCGCGAGTTCCATCCGGAAATTCTCGGCGTCCTGCTCGCTCTTAAAGTAGCCGTCCTTCTTGCCCCAGTCGGCGATCGTGTCGACCACGCGCTGCACCAGCTGCTGTACCGAGGTCTCGCGCTCCGGCGATCCAAGCTTGCCATAGAAGTATTTGCTGGCGACGATGTTGGTGGCGGTCTGCGACCAATCCACCGGAACCTCCACATCGCGCTGCTCGAAGATCACCGACCCTTTATCATTGCCGATAGAGGCCGTACGCGTTTCCCACTGCACTTCGTCGTACGGGGTCTTGCCGGATTCCAGCTTCGCCGTAAAATGCCGCGGGAATGAGATTCCCGTCTTGGTTTCCTTGGGAGTTCTTGTCTTCAATGATTCCATTTTCGCACTCAAGTCGACTGACAGTTGTCCCATAAAGCTCTCCTCTTTTGGGATTCCTAGGGTGGGAACGCCTTCGTAATCATGCCCCCATATGTAGTGGCCAGTCAAGAAATATATCTCCATATAGTGTCTCACTTTAGGAGGGTCGGGGGCGAATCGTCACAGAATCGTTGTCAAGCACTCACGGAAAATTAATCCGCCGTGGTGTGATGATCGATCCCGATCACCCCCGTCCCGCAACCGGACAGGACCCGTCCCCGATCTCTCGTGGAATCCCTCGTAGAATCAACAGTTTTCGCTTTCCAGCTATGGACATCCGCCTGCATATCCTGGGGCATGCTCTGGTCTGACGCTCGCTTTGCACTCCGCCAGATTCGCAAAAGTCCTGGCTTCGCCGTCACCGTGATCGCCACCCTCGCCCTTTGCATTGGGGTAAACACCGCAGTTTTCAGCGTTCTCGATGCGGTCCTGCTCCGGCCGGCCCCGTATCCCCAGCCGGAGCGCCTTGCGCTGCTCGTCACCGCCAGTCGAAGCGCCAACTCCGCGGAAGTTAACGTCAGCCAAACCGGCGCCCTCTTCGAAGCCGTGCGTGATGGCGCTCCCGCCCTCGACACTGCCGCCAATAGCGGCATAGGAGGCGCCAACTTCTCCGCCCCCGGACGCCTCGAATTCGTGCAGCAGCAGCGCGTCTCTTCCGGATACTTCCGCGTGCTCGGCGTCGCGCCCCAGTTGGGCCGCGAATTCGCCCGCGCGGAGGATGTGCCCGGCGGGCCGGCGCTCGCCGTCATCAGCTATGCCTTCTGGCAGCGAGTCTTCAGTGGCAACCCCGCCATCCTCGGCAAGCCGATCCAGTTGAAGGGCGAACCCCATGTCGTCGTCGGCGTGATGCCGCCCGATTTCCGCGTCATGCTGCCGGTCGACGTCTGGACGCCGCTGCATCCTTCGCGAACCGGCGAGGGCGGCGGATCGAACTACGAAGTCATCTCCCGCCTCGCCCCCGGCGTCTCCTGGGCCGCCGCCAACGATCAGCTCCGCGCCCTCAGCGCCGCCCTCCGCGATGATCCGGCCTTCCCTCGCGAAATCAAGGATTTCGAAGAGCGCGTCACCCCCTTGCAGGCCGGTGTCACCAGTCAGTCGCGCACCGAACTCATGCTCACCTGGGCCGCCGTTCTCATGGTGCTGTTGATCGGCTGCGTCAATATCGCGGGACTGCTGCTCGCCCGCTCCGGCGCACGCGCCCGCGAAATCGCCACCCGCATGGCCGTCGGCGCCAGCCGCGCCACCATCGTGCGCCAACTGCTGTTGGAAAGCGCCATCCTCGCCCTCGCCGGAGGATTGATCGGCGTCGGCATCGGCGGCTTCGCGCTCGATTGGCTGAAGAAACTCGGCGCCGACAAGAATCAACTCTGGCATCCCATCGAACTCAACGGCCAGGTGCTCGCCGTGATGCTCGGCCTGGCCCTGGTCACGAGCCTGCTCTTCGGACTCGTACCCGCGCTCCAGACCACACGCCTCGACATCCGCACCGTGTTGATGGAAGCCGGCCGCGGCGTTGCCGGAACGCGGCGCCGCTGGACGCGCGGCGCGCTCGTCGTCGCCGAGGTCGCGCTCAGCCTCGTGCTCCTCGTGGGCGCGGGACTTCTGGTGCGTACCGTTTCCTGGCTCAACGGCCTCAACCCCGGCTTCGATCCGCGCAACGTGATCGCCGCCGAAGCGTCGCTCCAGGACGCGCGCTATGGGACCGCCGTCAATTTGAACCTGCTCTACAGCCGCACGCTCGAACGCATCCGCCGCATCCCCGGCGTCGAATCGGCAGCCGTCGCGCTTACGCTACCCTATGAGCGTCCGCTCAACGACGGATTCCGCCTCGTGGAAAGCACCGATACCAACGGGCATTCGGGAGAATTCGTCTATACAACCCCCGGATATTTGGAAACGATGCGCATCCCAATCGTGGCCGGCCGCGCCCTTCGCGATTCCGACACCGCGCAGTCCGCGCACGTAGCCATCGTCAGCGAATCTTTCGCCCGCAAGTATTACGGCGGCGACGCAGTCGGGCGCCATCTGAAATCCGGCAAGGAGCTCTCGGAAATCGTGGGCGTCTGCGGAGATGTGCAGCAGCACAGCGGGCTCACCGGAAAGTATGGCCCCATCTCCATCGAGCCCACCGTCTACACGCCCGCCACGCAACTTTCCGATCGCGGGGTGAAGCTCGTCCACACCTGGTTCTCGCCGAAATGGGTGGTCCGCGCCAACAGCCTGGACGCCAACCTGAACGCGCAAATCCGCGCCGCCGTCGCCTCCATCGATCCCCAGTTGCCGGTCGCCCGCTTCCACACCATCGATAAGCTGCGCGGTCATTACACCGGCAGCCAGCGATATATGGCGGGACTGTTCTCGATCCTCGCCGGCCTCGCGCTCCTGCTCGCCGCGATCGGCTTGTACGGGTTGATCTCGCACAGCATCACGCAGCGCCGCCACGAGCTCGGCATCCGGATGGCGCTCGGCGCCACCGCGCAGCAAACCATCGTCGGCGTCATGCGCCCCGGCCTGCTGCTTGCCGCCGCCGGTGCGGGCATAGGGCTCGCGCTGTCGTTCGTGCTCGTACGCTTCCTGAAGAGCATGCTCTGGGGCGTGCGCGCGACAGATCCCACAACGTTCGCCGCGATGGCCGCGATGCTGCTGCTGGTCGCCGCCCTCGCCAGCCTCGCCCCCGCGCTCCGCATATTAAGGATGGATCCCGCCGAGACTCTCAGAAGCGAGTGAGTCCCTTTGACGACGCGAGACGACGTCACACGGCTGTGAGCATTCTACCGTTGAAAAGGTACTCGCACTTCAACATAACTTCCGGACCCCGCCGCATTCACCGCGGCGACAATGTCCTGGGCGACCAGCTTCACCATGGGCCATTGCGACTGCTCGAGAACAACCAGCGCGATTGCTCGCTCCTTCAAATTCTGCTGATATCGGATGTTCTTGTCCGCGGTTACAATGACGTCGAACCCCGCTTTCTCCGCAGCCTCGATGAGGTCGCCGTTGGTGAGTTCTTCCCATCCGCGTGTACGTGCTTCTTCCACAGAGTGTAAGGTGAGAAAGCGCGCGAGGCCGCGCGGACAATTATTGTCGAAGAGAATCCGCACCCTCGCTATCCGTGGCTCGGAGCCTTCTCAAGCGAACGCGCCACAAACGCCATGAGGCTATCCAATTGTTCCCGAGTGACCGGAAATTGCTCGATTACCTCCTCGATGGTCATTCCTGCCTCGAGGTTCTCGAACAGAACTTTCACCGGCGTGCGAGTGCCCTTCAAAACCCACGCTCCGCTCACTTTTCCCGGGATGCTTTCCACCGCGGGGCATTCCGACCAGTCGAGACTCATGATCTGCGCTCCCTAACTTGAGAATACCCCGCTCGCACTACTTCCGTAGCCGCTTCGAACCAGCGACACCGCGAGGCACCCCACGCCGATCCCCTCCGAGCGTCGTCGATCCCGGCTCCGGCGCCCCGGCCGCTCCAGCAGCATCTTCAACATGCGATACGGCTTCCCCATCAGATTGATCGCGACGCCGCTGCGACGAAGTTGTTCCGCTGTGCCCTGATGGTCGCAGCTCCGAAGGTCTTCTAGCACCCGTGGAATTCGACGCTGCGCGCGAACTTAACCGCGGAGTTCTCACGCAACTGCGCGAGCACATTTACCGGCACCAGTTCGTCCGTCGAGACCAGCGCCACTGACCCCACAACGTTCGCCGCGATGGCCGCGATGCTCTTGCTGGTCGCCGCCCTCGCCAGCCTCGCCCCGGCGCTCCGCATATTAAGAATGGATCCCGCGGAGACGCTCAGAAGCGAGTGAGGCTCACTCGTAAGGAATCTCCACCTCCACGAAGCTACCCGGCGTGGCCGCATTAACAGCGGCTAGGACTTCGGAAACGCATTGCCGGATAAGGCTCCAGCGCCCCTTCCCCAGCACCACGATTGCGATCTTGCGCCCTGTCAGATTCTGCTGATAGCTCAGATTCTTGTCGGTCGTAATCAGGACTTCGAACCCTGCGGCCTCAGCTGCATTCAGCAGTTCGCCGTTCTCCAACTCGTGCCAGGCTCGCGCGCGAGCCTCTGTGACCGTATGCTGTGCAATGAGGTACCGCGCAAGTGTTCGCGGTGTTCCGTTGTCTAAGAGGACCAGCATCAGAGCTGGGGAACCGGCGCTTCCGTGGTGCGCGCGACAAATCTCAGGACTGCTTCGACCTGCTCGCGCGTGACGCCATACTCCTCGATGAGTTCGTCGACACTCATGTCAGCAAGGTTCTCGAACACTACGGAGACCGGCGTGCGAGTACCACGAAAGACCCAAGCACCGCTACGCTTTCCCGGGATGCTTTCCACAGCGGAGCATTCTGACCAATCGAGACACATGATCGGGCGTCCTCCTTCCCAGGATACCTTGCACCTAGCACCCGTGAAATTCGACGCTGCGCGCGAACTTCACCGCGGAGTTCTCACGCAATTGCGCGAGCACATTCTCGGGCACCAGTTCGTCCGTCGAGACCAGCGCGACCGCCTCCGCCGTGCCCTCTCTCCGTCCCAGCGAGAAGTTCGCGATGTTGATGCTGTTCTTCCCGAGCACCGTCCCCACGTGCCCGATCACGCCCGGCACGTCCTGATTCTTCATCACGATCAGGAACCCGCACAGCGCCGCCTCGCAATAAATTCCGTCGACCTGCAGCAGCCGCGGCTTATCGAGCACCACCGCGCCCTCCACACTCGTCACGCCGAGGTCCGTCTCCACGTCGATGCGAATCGAATCCGTGTGCACACTGCGCTTATCGTGCCGCTCCACTATGTCCCATCCCCGCTGCTCCGCGATCTGCATCGCATTTATCAGATTCGCCTTGCGCGAGGTCGAGCGGCTCAGCACGCCGGCCAGCCCCGCATTGCGCAGCAGGCTCGTCGCATTGTCCGCGATCTTTCCGAAGTAATGCAGCCTTACCGTATGCGGATGTCCGCTCGCGATATGCGCCGCGAAGTTACCCAGCCTGTCGGCCAGGCTCGCGTATGGACTCAACGCGCGGAACTGCTCGGGAGACATCGCCGGCATGTTCACGGCGTTGACCGCCAGGCCATGCGTCAGATACTCCACCACCTGCTCGGCGATCCGCACGCCGACAATCTCCTGCGCCTCTTCCGTCGACCCGCCGATGTGCGGCGTGGCCAGCACTCCGTCGATCGCGAATAGCGGAAAGCCCGCGGGCGGCGGCTCGACGCTGAAAACATCCAGCGATGCGTCCGCGACCTTGCCGCTCTGCAGAGCCTCGATCAGCGCCCCTTCATCCACCAGTTCGCCGCGCGCGCAGTTGACGATGCGCACCCCGTCCTTCATCTGCGCGAACGCCTCGCGCGAGAGCATCCCTTGCGTTTCCGCGGTCGCCGCCACATGCAGCGTCAGGTAATCGCTCTGCCC
>JAOAPT010000321.1 GCA_025463045.1 Candidatus Solibacter sp. | reverse complement strand
GACAACCAGGGAGCGGGCGATTTCAATCTCGCCTCGCGCGCCTATAACGAGCGGCAGAGCGAGCACGCCGTGCAGATCACCGAGACCGCGATGATGAGTCCGCGCGGCATCAATGAAACACGATTTCAGTATCTGCGCGCCGCATCGCAGGCCTATGCCGGACAGATCGCGCCTGGCATCAACGTGGACGGCGCGTTTAACGGCGGCGGCGCGACCGTAGGCAATTCGGGCAGCTCGAGCAATAACTGGGAACTCACCAACCTCTCCACGTACACGAAGGGCCGACACATGCTGAAGTGGGGCGGGCGCGTGCGGCAATCACGGCTCGCCGATCTTTCCGTGAACAATTTCGCGGGCACTTTCACGTTCTATACGCTGGCCGACTACCAGGCTGGGCGTCCCGCGGTATTTACGATGAACGGCGGTACGCCACTCGCGAAGGTCAGTCAGACGGATGCCGGCCTGTTCGTGAACGACGACTGGCGCGTGCTGCCGAAACTCACCATCAGCTACGGATTGCGGTACGAAGCGCAGAACAATTTCGGCGGCACGGCGGACTCGGCGCCGCGCGTCGGGATCGCGTGGAGCGTGAGCAAGAAGACCGTCCTGCGAGCCGGAGCGGGCGCGTTCTACGACCGTGTTCCGCTCTCCGTCACGCTGAACAACCGGCGATTCGACGGCATCACGCAGCAGGCATACGTGATTCTCAATCCGACGTTCTATCCAACGATTCCGGCGCTCGCCGCGCAGCCGCAGCAGACCCGTCCTGTAGCCCGCGACATCCGTTCGCCGCGACTCTACCAGGTCAGCGCTGGAATCGAACGACAGTTCACCCAGACCTCGCGAGTGACGGTCACGTGGGTGAACAGCCGCGGCGTTCATTTGCTCGACGTGCGGAACCTGGATCAATCGCGCAGGCTGCTCACCGAATCGTCGGGCTTCAGCCGGCAGAATCAGGTGATGGCCAACGCGAACATTGGATACCGGAAGATGACCTTCATGGGAAATTACGCGCTCTCCTATGGCCGCGACGACAACGAAGGACTTCCGGCCGATCCGAACAATCTGCGCGCGGAGTGGGGACCGTCGTCCTACGGCGACATACGACATCGCGGCGTGATCATGGCGTCCGTGCCGCTGTGGGGGAAGTTCATGGTGAGTCCGTTCTTCGTGGCGAACAGCGGAGTGCCGTACAACATCACGACGGGGCTCGACCCGAATCACACCGGCGCGGCGACCGCGCGTCCGGGGTTGGTCGACCGGCGCTTCACGCTCAACCCTGCGCCGGGCACCGCGATCGAGCACAACTACGGGCGTGGTCCGGGTGCCGTGAATCTCGGAATGAGGCTTTCGCGCACGTGGGGATTTGGTCCCGAACGCGCCGCGGCGCCGACCGATCAGGGCAGCGGACATGGCGGCGCGATGCCGTCCAGCGGACGGCGATACGGGCTCACGCTGAGCGCTTCCACGATGAACGCGCTCAATCACGTGAACTACGCGCCGCCGAATGGAAATCTTTCGTCGCCCTATTTCGGGCAGTATCGCGCGCTCGGCGGAATGATCGTGATGAATCACGGGGGCGGCGCCAGCACGTACAATCGCAAGATCGATTTGCAGGTGCGATTCAGCTTCTGATGCTTGCATCTCGATGGGGCACTCGGCGCTCCCTGACCGTCGCGGCTCTACTTGGGGGGCGTTCGCTTCCTACGGAGCTCGCTCGGGCGGGGGTCGCTCATGAGGGGTCGCTCATCAGGGGGGCGCGCGTGCGAGGGGCGTTCGCACAGGGCTCGCTCGGGCGGGAACGATTCTCGGCAGTGCGCGGGTGTAGAATTCGGGGATGATGCATTCGCGACGGACGATGATTCTGGCGGGCATGGCCGGGCTCGCGTCCAGGGCTTTTGGCCGCACTCAAGGGATGCTGATCCACCTGAGCTGCGGGGCGATCGGGGTGAAGGCGAACACCGACGAAGCGATTGCATACGCGGCGAAGTACGGGTTTGACGCGATCGACGCGGATGGGAAATATCTCGCGGGGCTTTCGCAATCGGACGCCACGCGGCTGGTCGATACGATGGCGGCGAAGAAGGTCACTTGGGCGATGGCCGGGCTGCCTGTCGATTTTCGCAAGGATGATGCGGCATTCGCGGAATCGATGAAGAGCTTTCCGGATTTCGCGGCGGGATTAAAGCGCGCGGGCGTAACGCGCTGCACGACGTGGATTTCGCCGGGTAGCAAAGAGCTCACGTACCTCGAAAATCTCCATGCGCATGCGCGGCGACTGCGCGACGCAGCGGGCGTGCTGCAGGACAACGGCGTCAAACTCGGGCTGGAATACGTCGCGCCGAAAACTCTGTGGAGCGCTCAGCGATATCCGTTCGTGCACACGATGGCCGAGATGAAGGAACTGATCGCGGAAATCGGCAAGCCCAACGTGGGGTTCGTGTTGGATAGCTGGCATTGGTATACATCCGGCGAAGCGAAGAAAGATCTGCTTACATTGCGCGGCAATCAGGTGATCTCGGTCGACCTGAACGACGCGCCTGCGGGAATTCCGATCGACCAGCAGATCGACAGCAAGCGTGAACTGCCGGCCGCGACGGGCGTGATCGATGCGCGCAGTTTCCTGAGCGCACTCAAGGAAATCGGTTTCGACGGGCCGGTGCGCGCCGAGCCGTTCAACGAAGCGGTCCGCAAGATGACGCCCGATCAGGCGATCGCGGCGACGAAATCCGCGATCGACAAAGCGTTCGCGACTCTATAGATCGATCGCCACCACTTCGTGATCGAGAATCGACGGGATGGTCACGGTGAGAACTCCGTTCGCCTGGGTCGTGCGCGGGGCTGCGCCGCTGACGAGCAGGTGTACGGCCTTCGGTTTGACGCGCAGGCTGACGGTCTGCGGCGGGAGCGGCAGGAACTCGCGGATCGGGCCCTTCATCATCATAGGGTTCGTCAGGTTGACGAGGTGCACGGTCATCGACGACGCCTGTTTCCAGATCGCAACGTCGAGCACGCCGGGGCCAGTCACGGTGACTGGCGCGGGCTCGTTCGCAGCCCATGTGACGGCGTTTCGCAATAGCTTCCCATGATCGGGCGAGAGGACTTCCCAGAAGGTGCGGTCGATGTCCCAAGGGAAGTAGACGACGCGTCCCTTGCCGAATTCGCGCACGAAAACTTCGGGGATGTCGGTCTTCGGAATGCGCGGGAAGACCTCTTCCATTGGGAGATCGGGGTAGGACGGAATCAGAGTGAGCGGCGGATCGGGATACGTGCCGCGCGTGTGGACGCGAGAAACCCCGTTGATGATGCGGCGTGTGTCTTCGAGCCCGGCGAGCAGCGGATGATGATTCTCCAGGCGCAGGTAGGAGTTCTGCATGCGCGCATCGATTTTCCCATCGAACGACGCGCCGAACAAATCGGCGAGCCCGAAATCGGCGCGGCGCGTGCCCGACTCATCGTAGAG
>JAOAPT010000319.1 GCA_025463045.1 Candidatus Solibacter sp. | reverse complement strand
GTTCGGGGCCACAACCAGGGATGAAAATGCACGATGCTTTTTGGCGCATTATTTTCAACGGAGTTCGCCATGGCCACGTTCGGGGCCACAACCAGGGATGAAAATGCACGATGCTTTTTGGCGCGTTATTTTCAGGTGACCACCGCTCCGTAACCGTCGCGGCTCGGAGCGCCTACTTTTTCGGACTTACCACGTAATCCTTGAAATAACTCGTGCTATCGGTCTTCGACCAGAGTCCTACTTTGCCCGCGACCGGAGGACGCAGCACCGGATTGTTCTTCGGGTACAGGTCCTCATTTGGCGGTCCGCGGCGGCCGGCGGCCGGTTCGCTGCCGAGCGTGTACTCGAGCGCGAGCGCGCCATCGAGCCACGTCTTCAGGCTCGCTCCCTCAATGGTCAGCTTGAGCTCGTGCCATGTGCTGCGGTCCAGCGGGAACGGTTTGGCGCGATCGCTGAATTTCATATTCCGCCGCATGCCGTTGTGGAACTCCCACAGCGCCACGTTATTCTCCGTGTCGTTATAGCGCACCGCCAGCCAGTCGCCATTCGGTTTGACGTTGAAGAGAATTCCGGAGCACCGGTCCGAATCGCCGGCCACGGTCTTGAACTTCATGCTGATCGTGCCGTCGCTGAAGTTGTCGAGCCCCTTCAACACCGCCACGGGGTAATACGCGAACTGCTTCGCGTTATCCATCAGCTCTTCGTTCGAGGTGCCGTAGAGTTTGCGCGCGGTCTGCAGCAGCAGCTTGGTGGGATTGTCCTTGCTGGCCACCCATGGCCGGCCGTCGATCATGATCACCTTCTCGCCCGCATCCTCGGCGACGACCCACGTGCCGACCATCGGTTCGAAGGTGACGGGCGTTTTGCCCACCTGTTCCTTCTTAAGGTCGACCTTGAGATCCGCCGCGCCGGCCATCAGCGCCGCGGCGAGTAGAGCGAAACCAACTCGTGCGACTGTCTTCATCTGAATCTCCTTCTGGCAAACATTCCGCAGACCAGAACCAGCCCCGGCCATGCGGCATAAAATATCGGACCGGCGCCTGCCGCCGGCACTGCGAGCGGATGCCCGCGGAACTCTTTCTCGTCGTTCTCCACCGGCGGCTTGATGCCGGCCAGTCCGTAGATCTCCTCGAGCACGCCCTCGGCGGTCGTCATGCGGCTCATCGATTTCTTCCCGCCCAGGTTGTACCAGATCTCGCCATACCCGGCGCGCGTCTGTTCGAACAGTCCGATCGACGTGCTCGACACATACCGCACCTGCGCGGCCGGGATCACTCGCCGCAGCTTGGATAAGGCGTGATGCTCCAAATCGAGCCGCCGCGGATCTTCCGGCGCCAGATGCGCCTCGATCGCGAGCGGCGCGTGAATCTGCCGGAGCGCCATTTCGTCCGCCTCGGGGAACGAGTTCGCGCGACTCTCCGATAGATCCCAACTCGGCGTGAGCAGCGTGCACGCCGCAATCCCCACCGCCGCCGCGCCGCACAGCGCGATCGATTCGTACGTCCGCCGCGCGGGCGTCATGCCCAGCCGCATCCAGATTGCCGAGAGTCCGAGCCCCGCGACAATCAGCAGCACCGCGACCAGCGAGGTATCGAGCCGCAGCAATCCATGCTGAAATTCCGCGACCATCGCGGCCGGCGTGTAGCCCGCGGCGCGCTCCCACCAGCCGCCCTGCACCGCGCCGAAAAAGTTGACGATCCACGTGCCGACCGTGACGCTCAACGTCAGGATCGCCGCCGTCGAGGGATGTTCGGTGAAGGACGACATCGCCGCCGCAAGGCCGATCGTCAGCCCCGCGTTCAGTAAGTGACCGACGGCCAGCGTGAACACTTCCGGCGCGTACACCGTGCCGCCGTAACTCTTCCACAGCACGATCGCGATCACCGGCGGCAGCATCGCGACCGCCCATCCCGCGAGCAGCACGATGCCCTTCGCCGTAATCCGCGCGAAGGTCGACATGCCCTGCTGCAGTTCGAGCTTGAGCGCGCCGCTCTGCCGGTCGCCCGCTACCAGCCGGATCGCCACGAACGGCAGCAGAAATACCGCCGCCAGTTCGCACGCGCTGAAGGTCGGCGCCCACACGCCGATCAAGGGCGAGAGCGCCTCGCCCACGCCCGCCGACGTGCCGTTCAAACCGCTGACCTCGCCGTACGTACGCACCGCGCTGATGAACGACACGCCCACCAGCGGACCCATCGCGAGCAGCAGCACCCACCACGCGCGCGACACGATCAGTTCGCGGCATTCCTTGTTCAGCAGCCACAGGAACGGTGGTCTACGTGAGCGCAAGAAATACCTCTTCGAGATCGTTCGAACTCGTGCTGGCGAGCGCCGCGAGCTCCGCAACCGTGCCTTCGCCGCAAACGCGCCCGCCGCTCAGCAGCACGAAGCGATCGCAAAATCGCGCCGCGTCGCTGATCTGATGAATGGAGAGAAACAGCGTCCGCCCACGTGCCGCATGCACGCGGAGCGCCGCCGCGATCTCGCGCGCCTGCCGCAGGTCGAGCCCTTCGAACGGTTCGTCAATCAGCAGCGCCGCCTGCGGAGTAAGCAGTCCGATGGCGAGCAGCGCGCGCTTTCGCTGTCCCTTGGAAAGTGTGCCGATCGGCTGCCGCAGCAGTCCGCGCAAGTCGAGTTGGTCGATCACTTCCTCGCGCAGCTCGCGCTTGCCGCGCAGAAAACCGCACGTGAAATCGAGCGCCCAACCCACGGATTGCGAGGGCCACGGCGCGATCCCATCGGGAACGTAAAACAGCAGTTCCGTGCGGCCGAGAGCCGCGTGCATCTTGCCGCTATCCCAGGGCAGCACTCCCGCGAGACATTCGAACAGCGTCGATTTGCCCGCGCCGTTCGGGCCGATCAGCCCGAGCACTTCGCCCGGCCGCACCTGAAAATTGACCTCTGATAACGCCGCGATTTGACCGAACCGTTTGGAGAGTCCCTGGACCTCGAATAGCATCGCTCCGATCAGGATACCCAACTACCCGCGATAGTTGATCGCCTGATCGCGCGATTAATGCGTCACCGGCAGAATCACGCCCGTCTGCGAACTCGCCGCGCCCACCGTGATGCTCAGCGGATACTCGCCGTCCGGCAGACTCGGCACCGTGAAATTAATCTGGAAGAGTCCGACGCCCACCAGCCCCGCGAACGACGCTGTCACGGTGGTCGACCCGATGGTGACAGTTGCCGGACTGCCGAACGCGATCACCGATTGAATGATGTTGCCCGCGGGCGAACTCCCCAGCGCCGTCCCGTAGAACTGAATGATGTCGCCGGCCTTCGCCTTCGCCGCCGAGCTGTAGAGCGATGGGTCGCCCATATTGAGCGCCACTTGACCGATGTCGTTCCACTTCTAGACCGCCCGGTTCCACGAGCGGAATTCGATCCGCGTATCGATGGGCACGGAGTCGGCGTTCGGATCGTAGAAGATGAAGGCCATCGCGGGGTCGCCATTGCCATCCAGCACCATCGACAGGTCATACGCGGCCGCACGCTCGCGCTGCGCACCGAATGCGCGCAGGCC
>JAOAPT010000317.1 GCA_025463045.1 Candidatus Solibacter sp. | reverse complement strand
ACAACGGCCACCGCTTTGTCCGGAGCACGGATAGCATCGAGAATCTGGCCGTGCATTTGCGTCGTGCTCGCGAGGAAAAGCGCGCCGACGGTGAAGATGAGAGTTTGCATCTGATGACCTCCTTTGGTCTTCGGTGACTTTACGGCTTCGGCCCCTTCAACCTCAATGGCGGTCGTGTGATTTCCGTGTTGCGGCGATGTCTCACCCTAAGTAGCATGGAATCTGCGGTATCCGGCCTATGATCTGCGGGGCTGCGTTGCTGTGATGGTATGATCCATGGGGGGCTCTGGGGGCATGGGTACACCGCTGGTCCGTTTTGGGATGTTCGAGGTCGATCGGGATTCTGGGGAACTGCGTAGGCAGGGAGTTAGGATCAAGCTTCAGGACCAGCCGTTCCAGGCTCTAGTGGCGCTCATCGAATTGCCCCACCAGGTGGTGACGCGCGAGCAACTGCAGCGGCGCATCTGGTCGGCCGAGACCAATGTGGATTTCGACCGCGGACTCAATCGGGCGATCAACCGGGTACGCGAAGCCCTCGGCGATGATGCCGAGAATCCGCGTTTCGTCGAAACACTGCCTCAGCGTGGCTATCGATTCATCGCGCCAATCGAAGTGGGCGGGGTCGCGCCCGCGGTAGTGCCGGCGCTCTTAACCCCTCCAACCAAACCCCATGCTCTTCTCCATCGCCTGCCGAGGCGTCGCCTGCTCACGCTTACGAGCGGGCTCGCTGGTGTGCCGCTACTCTATTTCGGATACGGGTTTGTAAGTTCACGGCTACGGCGAATCGAATCCATCGCAGTGCTGCCCCTCAGCAACCTTTCGGGCAGCTCGGCCCAAGAGTACTTCTCCGACGGGCTGACGGATGAGCTGATCGGCGAAATCTCCCGTATTCGGTCCCTTCGGGTGATTTCGCGAACTTCCGTAATGCAGTACAAAGGAAACGCCCGGAAATCGCTGCCGGAGATTGCGCGCGACCTCAATGTGGACGCCATCCTGGAAGGAACCGTGGTACAGACGGGGCAGCGGGTGCGGATTACCGCCCAGCTGATCCGGGCTCGCGATGACAAGCATATCTGGTCGGAAGAATACGAGCGTGATGTCACGGACATACTCGCGCTGCAGAGCGAAGTGGCGCGCGAAGTGGCCCACAAGATACGGCTCGAACTCACGCCCGGTGAGGAGGCGGGCTTCAGCAGGAGGCACCGCGTAAAACCTGAAGCTTACGAGGCGTACCTGAAGGGAAACTTCTACCTTCACAAGCTGATCCCCGGTCTTGTCAGGAGCATTCAGTTTTTCAAGGAAGCCATCCAGCTGGATGCGTCACAGCCGGAGGCGCATGCCGGTCTGGCTGAGGCACTTTGCTATGCGGGAATTTTCGGACTTCGCCCGTCCGCGGAAACTTACCCGGAAGCCAGGCTCTCAGCGCAAAGGGCTTTGGACCTAGACGCATCCAGCGCCGCCGCCCATAATGTGCTCGCGGACGTGAAGGCAGGCTACGACTGGGATTTGCCGGGCGCGATGGCCGAGTATCAGCGCGCTTTGCAACTGAATCCCAGCCACCTTCTGACGAATTTGTGGTATGCCGAGTGCCTGTCCCGCTTGGGAAAATTCGACGAGGCTATAGCGCAGTCCCAGCGAGCACTCGCTCTGGATCCGGTTTCTCCCACCGCGTATAACAATCGCTCCATGCTCCTGTGGCGGGCCCGTCGCTATGACGGAGCAATCCGAGCGGGCCAGCAGGCACTCGATTTCGACCCGAATTTCGTGAATGCACTGTGGTGGCAGGGCCTCTCACACGCCGGGAAACGAGAGTTTCCAAGAGCGATTGATTGCCTGAAGAGAGGTGGCAGTATGAATGATGGACCGCTCTTTAGGGCGCTGCTCGGCCATGTGTACGGCTTGGCCGGACAAAACGTCAACGCAGCCGTGATCCTGGAGGAACTAAAGGCCATGTCCTATGTACGTTTGGTATCGCCGATCGATTTTGCGATTGTTTATGCCGGACTGGCTGATGCCGACTCTACGTTCCAGTGGTTGGAAAAGGCTTATCAGGCGCGCGCAACTCGGATCCACGAACTGCAATCGCCGTATTACGACAGGGTGCGGTCCGACCCGCGTCACGCGGACCTCAAGCGACGCGTAGGTCTTCCAGTATAGGAGCATTTGCGCAGGACGAGGCTGGGGAGCCTCGCTCCTCTAGAGTGGAAGGCGAAATCGCCTTTCGGTTCGTCTGTTTCGCGGTTGGCCAAAGCGCCCCATCCGTTGCTCGCAGAGCTTCCCACGCCGTGTAGTCGCCCTGTCGGACTTTGGCGCGGGATGGAATCCAAACAAGCCGCCCTTTTGGTAGTTGATCCTCTGTAGTCGCGCAGCGTTTACCGATACATCGGTTGCGGCGGGATTAACGACGAGATTGGGCTTCGCGTCCTCGACAAAGGTTGGGGAGCATCGAACATACCCGGGCGGTGTTTGGTTGCTGTGCTCGGCGGGCGTGCGCCATCCACCGGACGGACTACTTCCGATATTGCCCCTTAACGTTTCCGCCGGCCGATTTTCGAGTGCTCCACGACTCGATCAGAGCCCGATCCAGCGTTTGCCAAAACACCGCAGGGAGCCAAACTTTCCGACGCCCGACGATCTGGATGAGATCGGCGGAACGCCTCTTCGAGCGAGTTTGAACATTGGGTAACGTCGCTCGCACCTGCATGAACAGCGGGTTTGGCGAAAAACAGGGCACGGTCGGCCTGTTTGCCCGCGCTACTTGCATTCCAACTGCCTTGCGCGCACCTTGCACCATCCGCGCTTTCCCGCCCAATCGTACGTTTCGACGCACTACCTCGCTCAGAATCCGCAGTATAAGGAGCTATGCGACTCTGGTGGGCCGTGACCGCCTTGATTCTGATTTCGTTTCACCGGGGTCACGCGGCCGCCGACCCGTCGACCGTTCTGATCCTCGTCAACGACCTCGTCCCCCCAGAATCGGGCACCAACGGTATCGGAGCCAGCATCTACGTCGGCCAGTACTACGCGGCGCGGCGCGGCATTCCCGCAGCCAACATCCTGCATCTCAACGTACCCCTCGGCTGCTGCGCCAACGATCCGCACGATTGGGACAGCTGGAATATCCCCTGGAGCAACTTCGAAACTTACATCCGTGCGCCGCTGAGGAACTTTCTCGAGTCCGGCGGGCTGAAGTACGGGATCAAGTACATCGTTCCAACCTATGGCGTCGCGGTGCGGGTCACTACCCCAAATCACCCCGCGGGTCTCCAGCCCGACTTCCTTTCCATCGATTCGTTCCTGGCCGCCCTGTACTCGGGTACGGACGCTCAGTTTCAACGCAATCCCTACGCGGTCTCCGTGCCGTCCTATTCGAAACCGCACTTCGCGGACTGGCAGAACCCGCAAGGATGGCCGATGTACCTGGTGTCGCGCCTGGATGGACCCAGCGCCGCGATCGCCGCCGGTCTGGTGGACAAGGCCATCCTCGCGGAGTCGACACTCTCCCGCTCCGATGGTATCGGCTATTTCGACTACCAGAACTCGTCGAACTACCCGGTCACCGACGGCACGATGTACAACGCGTACCAACTCGCGCTACAGCACGGAATGCGCGCCGTGCTGAATGATCAGAGCGTCACCGGCGCGATGATTCATGATGCGCCGCAAGCACTCTGGGCCTGGGGCTGGTACAGCGGACCGTTCGATTGGGACGGCTACCAGTTCGTAAACGGAGCAGTGGGGGCGCAGCTCACGTCGTACACGGCGAACGTGATCCGTTATCAGGGTCAGGGCACCTGGGTAGCGCGCTGGTTGCAGGCGGGAGTTACCGCCACGTGGGGCACGACCGGTGAACCCTACACCAGCGGATACGCGAACGGCGACAACCTCCTCGATCATTTCTGGAACGGGTACAACTTCGGCGAGAGCTCCTACCTCGCCGCGCCCGTTCTGAATTGGATGATGGTATTCGTCGGCGACCCGCTGTATGCGCCGCGTATTTTCGAAACGCCGCCGTCGCCTCCCGACGCCACTCCCGTCCTTACCTTCGCCGCGCGGCGCGACGGCCTGACCTATTCCGGCACCCTGACCCTCAGTGCGGCGGTATCGCCGAATACCGTCGCCGTCCAGTTCCAGGCGGATGGTTACGACGCCGGACCGGAGTTGCATGCACCGCCGTACACAGCGAGTTTCGATACCACGCCAGCGGACAATGGTCCCATCCTGCTCACGGCAAAAGTCCGCGACAGTTCCGGCGCGACCTTGATCTCCGATCCCGTGCCGATCATCCTCTTCAACGAAGCGTCTTCGAACGCGCCGGTAATCTCCGGCGTCTCAGTCGTCAGCGTTGCCGCACGATCGGCGGTGCTGACATGGTCCACGGACATCAACTCCGACAGCCAGGTCGAGTACGGGCTGGATTCCCGGTATGGCTCCTCATCGCCCGTTGACGGAACGTTTGCGATGTCCCATCAAGTCACCTTAGCCGATCTCACGCCCGCTACTCTTTATCACTTCCGCGTAAAGAGCCGGAACCAGGCAGGACAGGCTGGTGTCTCCGGTGACTTCACCTTCACCACAGCTCCCGAGTATACGATCTCCGTAACGCCTGCTAGCGGAACCACCGAGACCCAGGCATTTCAATTCACGTTTGCAGGGGTTTCCGCCGTGGCCTCGCTGAACATGGCGATTAACTCGACCCTGAGCGGGGCGAATGCATGCTATCTGATCTATGAAGGCTGGTCCGGCAACGTCGCATTGGTGAACGATGCAGGCACAGAGTTGTTCGAGGCACGCCCGGGGGATCCCGGCACGCTGGCCAACGGGCAGTGCAGCATCTCCGTACCGAGCGTCTCCGTGTCTTCGAGCGGAGACATGATCACCGTGCGCGCCACGGTGGAGTTCAGTCCCGCATTCGCCGGTCCGAAGACCGTCTGGGGCAACTGGTACTCCTATGGTGTCGGAATTGTGGGTCCATGGATCGTCCTCGGCTCGTGGTCGGTACCGGGCGCGTAGTGATCGGGACACAGCGACTGAACGATAGGTGTGGCTGGCGAATCGAGCCTCCGGTCGGATGCCTGGCGATCATTACTTGCTACCGATATTGTCCGATATCGCGGCCCGAGCGTCTGTCGGCGCCGACCTCCTTCCGGGTCCCCCGATCCACTTGGACGATATGAACAGTGAACGTCAAGGGCAGTATGCTTCACAGGCTAGTACTGAGGATCGGGCGTAATATGTCCGGTGCGACACGCTCCGCGGTTTCTGATTCCAGCTAGGATAGTCCCATGCGTTTAGTCCTGTGTGTGCCCGCCATTCCATTGCTTTCCTGCTCTCTGCTCAAGATGCCGGCCGCGGAGGCCCGCCCGCCGC
>JAOAPT010000309.1 GCA_025463045.1 Candidatus Solibacter sp. | reverse complement strand
ATCCGAACAATCTGCCGTTCTCCAACCTCGCGGGCGAGGGATTCGAGAATCGTCTCGCCGCAATGCTGGCAGCGGATTTGAAGGCCGACCTGAAGTACGTATGGTGGGCGGAACGCAGATCCTTCCTGAAGAATTCTCTCAACGCGGACCTGTGCGATGTCGTCATGGGCGTCCCCTCGACCCTGGATACGGTCCGCACCACCACTCCGTACTACCATTCGACCTACGTCTTCGTCGAGCGTACCGGCCGTAATCCGCGGGTCTCCTCTCTCACCGATCCCGAGCTCGCGCGATTGAAAATCGGCATCCATCTCGTCGGCAGCGACTACGCGCCTCCCGCGCATCTTCTCGCGCGACAGGGAATCGCCGGCCAGCTTGTCGGATACAGCCTGTACGGCCCGGTGGACGCGCCGAATCCGCCGTCGCAGATTATCGATGCGGTCGCGCGTGGCGATGTCGATGTGGCGATCGTATGGGGGCCCTTCGCGGGCTACTTTTCCGGGAGGCAGCAGATCCCGCTGACCATCACGCCCGTCTCGCCACCCGCCTTCCAGGCGATCCCGTTCACCTACGGAATCTCCGCCGCAGTGCGCAAAGCGGACCTCGCGCTGCGCGACGAAATCGAGCAGGTGTTTGCGCGCGAGTGCAAACAAATCGCCGCGCTGCTCGCCGAATATCGATTTCCACTAGTGCAGGAGGACTCGGCGCCATGCGGTTCATCGCCATCGGCTGCTGCCTTCTTGCACTAGCGGCCTGCACGCGCGAGCGCCGCGACTTGCGGCCCGCGCCAGCCGATCTCGTCGTGCTCGGCGACGTCGGCCGCCAGAGCGAACTCCAACCCGGCGGACGCAACACGCAGGCCGCGGTCGGGTATCCCACACAGGGCAACGCTTACGCCATCTCGGAAGGCCAGCGGCTGTTCGGCTGGTACAACTGTACCGGCTGCCACGCACACGGCGGCGGCGCGATCGGGCCGCCATTGATTAAGGACGAGTGGATCTACGGCGCGGAGCCCGCGAACCTCTTCGACACGATCGTGAAAGGCCGTCCGAACGGCATGCCCGCGTGGGGAGGAAAGATACCCGAGTATCAGGTATGGCAGTTGGTCGCCTACGTAAGGTCGTTGAACAACCTCGAGCCCAAATCCGCGACACCGGTTCGCAGCGACGAGATTCAGCAGGACCCGCACGCGATCCTGCCGAAGCCGGGGGACAGTCCGAAATGAGGTGCACCACCCTGGCGATCCTCACAGCGTCTGCGCTATCCGCGCAGCAGTCCGCTGTCGACGCAGCCGGATCGTATGCGGCCGCAATCCGCTCGCTCGGCACCTTCTTCCTGATCCTGCTCGGTCTGATCTTTCTGATCGTGATCGCGCTGGCGCTCATTCCGCTCACCCGGCGTCATCGTGGCATCGAGCAGGAGCCTTTGGAGCAGACCCATCAGCCCTCACACGGCACCGAAACCCGGCTCGGCACGATGGTCGGCATTGCGACCGCGGTGACGATCCTGATCCTATTCGGCCTCGTCGTCGCGAGTGTCTCCGTAGGTAAGTCGATTGCCGGGCCCTCCACCCACGCGAACAGTATCGCCGTCGAAATCACAGGCAATCAATGGTGGTGGTACGTGCGCTACGCGAACCTCGACCCAAGCCGTATAGTCGTGACCGCCAACGAACTGCACATCCCCGTGGGCCGCCCCGTGATGATTCGCGGCTCGTCGAACGACGTCATTCACAGCTTTTGGGTGCCCAACCTTCAGGGTAAGCGAGACCTGATCCCTTCGCGAATCACGACCCTCTGGCTACAAGCCGATCGTCCCGGCCGGTATCGCGGACAGTGCGCCGAGTTCTGCGGCTTGCAGCACGCGCACATGGCGCTCTGGGTCGTTGCCGAGCCGGCCGTCCAATTCGAAAGCTGGATGACGCATCAGATCGAACCGTCCGTAGCCCCCTCATCGCCCGATGAACAACGCGGCAAAGAAGTCTTCCTCAACAGTGGGTGCGTACTCTGTCACGCCATTCAAGGAACGCCGGCGAACGGACAAGTCGGGCCGGACCTCACCCACTTCGCGAGCCGGATGACGCTCGCCGCCGGAACGCTCCCGAATAACAAAGGCAATCTGTCGGGCTGGATCGCCGATCCGCAGACCATCAAGCCTGGTACCAAAATGGCGACCGTCCCCGTGAAGTCCGAAGACATGCAGCCCTTGATCGATTATCTGGAGAGCCTTCGTTGAGCACCTTGATCACAGAGCGAATACCCGAAGCTGCCGAACAGGATCAACTCGAATGGGTGTGGCGCAACCAGCGCGGGATCGCGGGCTGGTTTTCTGTGACCACGCACCAGCAGATCGGCAAGCGCTACATCGTCACCGCCTTCATCTTCCTGTTGCTCGGCGGCTTGGAAGCCCTATTGATGCGCCTCCAACTCGCCGCGCCCGACAACACCGTTCTCGGACCGGCCCGCTACAACCAGATCTTCACGCTGCACGGCACGACGATGATGTTTCTCTTCGCCGTGCCCGTGATGGAGGGAATCGGCGTGTACCTCGTGCCGCTGATGCTCGGCACGCGCAACGTCGCCTTCCCCAGGCTGAATGCCTTCGGCTATTGGATGTACCTCGCAGGCGGTCTACTCTTGTACGGCGCCGCCCTGGCGAATACGATTCCCGACGCCGGCTGGTTCGCTTACCCGCCCCTTTCCGGTCCGCAGTTCTCCCCGGGCAAAGGCGTCGACGTGTGGGCGCAGATGATCACATTCACGGAGATCTCCGCCATGTGCGTCGCCACCGAGCTGATCGTCACCATCCTTCGTATGCGCGCGCCGGGCATGTCCCTCAATCGCATGCCGATGTACTGCTGGTCGATGCTCGTACAGTCCTTCATGGTGATCTTCGCGATGCCCGCGGTGATGGTCGCGAGCACCGTGTTCCTACTCAACGACCGCACCATCGGCACGCACTTCGTCAATCCCGCGGAAGGCGGCGACCCGCTGCTCTACCAGCACGTGTTCTGGTTCTTCGGCCATCCCGAGGTCTACATCATTTTCTTGCCGGCGCTCGGTATGGTCTCCGCGATTCTCGAAACGCATTCGCGGCGCGGGGTATTCGGCTATCCAGCGATGGTGCTCTCGCTCGTCGGCAACGGCTTCATCTCCTTCGGTCTCTGGGTACACCACATGTTCGCCACCGGGCTGCCGCAAATCGGCGAGGCGTACTTCACGGCCGCAAGCATGATGATCGCCGTGACCAGCGGCATTCAGATCTTCTGTTGGCTGGCGACCGTCTGGAGCGGGCGGCTGCGCACCACCGCCGCAGTGCACTTCGTCTTCGGCTTCATCTTCATCTTCGTGATGGGCGGCATGACCGGCGTCATGCTCGCGTCGATTCCGTTGAACTTACAGGCGCACGACACTTTCTTCGTCGTTGCGCACTTTCATTATGTGCTGATCGGCGGAGCGCTCTTCCCCCTGTTCGGCGCCTTCCATCACTGGTTCCCGAAGTTGACCGGCCGCATGCTCGACGAAAAGCTCGGCAAAATCGCGTTCTGGATTTTATTCGTTGGCTTCAACCTCACGTTCTTCCCCATGCACATCGTCGGACTCTACGGAATGACGCGGCGCATCTATACCTATCCTGCCGAAATGGGCTGGGGACCGATGAACCTCCTCGCGACCGTGGGAGCGTTCATGATCGCGGCCGGCGGCGCAATCTTCATCGCTAACGTGATGCGGAGTCTTCGCCGCGGGCCGGTGGCGGATTCCGACCCTTGGGAAGGCGGAACGCTCGAATGGGCGACCTCCTCGCCGCCCGCCAACTATAACTTCGCCCACCTTCCGGTCGTCGCCGATCGTTACCCGCTGTGGTCCCCGAAGGAAGATCGGGGGATCGTCGTCGGCCTGCGCAATGATCGCCGCGAAGTCCTGGTGACGACCACACTCGACGCCGACCCCCAGCATCGCTTCGTCCTTCCCGGTGCTTCGATCTGGCCGTTTCTCACTGCCCTCGGCGCCTCCCTCGGACTCGTCGGCTCCGTCTTCTCCTTCTCCTGGTATTACGTCGCGACGGTGCTCGGAATGATCGGCTTGATCGGTTGGTTCTGGCCTCGCGAACCCCTGGAGGTCGAGCCATGACCCCCCAGCGTACGCTCGATGTCTCCGGCCTGCCCGGGTACGAAATCTCCAGCCAAGCTCCCGTATTTGCGGGACAGGTGCTCCTCTGCGCGATCGAAGGCAGCATGTTTTGCATTCTGATCGCGACCTATTTTTACCTGCGCCTCGGGGTCGACGTCTGGCCTCCTCCGGGCGTGCATTCGCCGGATCCGTGGCTCGCGACT
>JAOAPT010000292.1 GCA_025463045.1 Candidatus Solibacter sp. | reverse complement strand
AGCGTCCAGCAGCCCAACCTGCATCGCCCGCTCGTCGGCAGCTCTCCGCGACTGCTTCTCTGCCTCGCGAGCGTTTTCCAGCGCCGCCGCCGCGGCCATCAATGCAGCATCCGCTTCGACTGCGGCTGCCGAAGCGGCCACTTCCCGGGACTTGTGTCCCGCCTGCTCCGCAGCCGCGGCTTCCACCGCGGCGGTCACGGCGCGAGCCGCGCGCAGTTCCTCCATCGCCGTCGCCAGGTTCAGTTCTCCCCATGCCAGGGCAACTTCCTTCTCAGCCCCCGCCAACGCAATCCGTGCCGCGGCAAGCTGCGATTCGAGCGACGCCAGTTCCTCCCCGGCTGTCACCGCCGCGCGCGCGGCCGCCGTTCGCGCCGCGGCCTTCTCCATCTGTACGCGCAACTCCGCTACGCGGGCGCCGCGCGCACTCGCCGCGATCTCCTCCGACGACTCGTGCGCGGACCGCGCCCGCGCCAGCCGGTTTCTCGCCGCCTGAGCTCCAGCGTCTGCCTCGCTCGCTGCCTGGACCGCCTGCTCATACTCCTCTGCTACGGCCGTCAGTGCTGCCTGTGCACCGAGATGCTCTTGCCTCGCGGCTTCGAGCGCGCGAAACGCCGAGTCGATGCGCTCGAACTCGCGGAGGTATTGGCCTGCGGCGCGTTCCAGTTGCTCTCGTTGAGCCGCCGATGCCGCATAGCTGCGAAGCTTTTCCAGTTCCGCTCGCGCCTGGCCCCGCAAGTCGAGTGCAGTCTCCCGGGCCTGCAACCGCCGGCAAACCTCATCCTCAATCTCCTTACCCTGCCTTGCCGATTCCTGTAGCCCGCGCAGTCGCTCTTCGCGTTCTCGCAGTTCGGCTTGCGCGCGGACCAGGGGCGAGTCCGCCGTCCGCTTATGGCGCCCGCCTGCCGTGTACACTTCGCCGCTGCGTTCCCTGAGCCGTTCCAGCAGGCGCGTGACTACCGGCTCCTGCCCCAGCGCATCCAGCGCACGGGTTACCAGCACCCGCCCGGTCTCGTCCTGATCGCGCTTCAAGCTCGCGTCGAAGATCGCGCTCACCTCGCCCTGCTTGCCCAGAAGAGCCGTGGTGAGGTATGTCTCCGCGCGCGCGGTGGCACGCCCGCCAGGGGCCGCCAGTCCCCAATTCAGCAACTCGCGGAGCTTTCCCTCCACATCCCGGCCCTGGGCATGCACGTGGTAGCGCACGCCGCCGTCGGTCGATTTCTCGATATATGCTTTCGCCTTGCTCCCCTGGCCAAATACCTTCTCGACCCGCCATGTGGCGCCCAGGCACTCAAACCCGATGACGACCCGCGGCCACTGTCCTGCCCCCGCCCCCCAAGTCGCGAATGTGCGGGCCTCCACCGTTCCCGGCTGGACGAGCAACACGGCGCGAATCGCCTCGGTAAGTGTCGATTTGCCCAGATCGTTCGGCCCATGAACGACATTCAGGCCTGGTCCGAACGTGAGCCGGGCAGATTGAATCGCGCGGAAATGTTCGACTTCGAGCGAATGAAGGCGCATTCACCGTACCTCGCTGAAGACCCTATGCAGGGTGACGAGCGCGCGCCGCGATTTCTCGCACGACGCGGAGCGCTCCTTCAGCGCCGCCGCCACCTCGCGAATGGTCTCCGGGGCATCGTCGAAGTCTGTCTCGCTCAGGCTGGCTTCAATCCGCAGCTTCGTCCGATCCACGATCACCGCGGCGGCACGCCCGTGACACGCCAGTGTGCCCGCCAGCGATCGGACGATGCCGGCGATCTCATCGTGCTCCGCAATCGACACCGTCATATCCAGATGCAGCCGCAGGATCGTGGACGCAAGGTCTTCGGTCACAAGGTTGCGCAACGCAACGATTCCGTGAACGGTTTCGTCACGCCAGGTCCATCGGGCGACACGCTCTTTTCTGATTTTCGGCGCGGCCCCGCGGCGGCGGAAACTGACAATCGCCACGTAACCCGCACCCTGCTCCTTGAAGTTCGTCGGCTCCGGCGATCCCGGATACACGATCGGCGCAATCGCGTTCTCTGGAATCACCCGGAACCCGTGGGTGTCGCCGATTGCCAGGTAATCCAGGCCGCGTTGCTCGGTCGCATCGCGTGCGATCGGGAAGTTCGTTTGACACCCCGCAAGGTCGAACGTGGAGCCGTGAACCACACCGATTCGGAGGCGCTCGTCTCCGGCGGCGCGCCCCGGCAGACCGAGCGCCGGATCGTCCGCGCCCGCCGTCGAACGGCACGGCTTCGCGTACACCACGGCGTCAGGGCCAAGTTCGAGCTCGAAGTCGTCGCGATCCACCACGTGTACCCAGGCCGGCAACGCACGGCGAAAGGCGTGTCCCCGCTGGTACACAGACTCTCGCGTGAGAGGATCGTGATTGCCTGGTAATAAGATGATTGGGCAGTTCCAGCCGGTCCATCGGTCGAACGCCTTGGCCAAGCCTTGCCACCAGTCCGGCTCAGGTTGCGCGTTATCGAAAATATCCCCGGCGCACACCACGGCTCGCACGTCGTACTGCTGGGCCAGTCCCAGAATCGTGTCGACCGCGCCCAGCCTTGCGCGCGCCAGCTTCCTGGCCGTCTCCGCGTCCAATTGGCGGGAAATGTGGCCTAAGTGCAAGTCGGCGGTGTGCAGGATCGTCAGCACGCTGGCGGCTCCGTGATCTCAAACTCGACTTCGAGAATGCGATGTACCTCCGGCTTGCGGAAGCGGCGTTCGTGGAGCCGGTTGCGCCACAACTGATAGTCCGGGTCGTCGCCGCTCTCGAGTGTCGCAATACGGTCGCCAAGGTGCCGTATCTGGCGCCGGTAATGCTGAATCGCTTCCTCCTCGTTGGTCCTGCCCGCGGCCGTCAGCGCGCGATCTCTCCGTCGCTCCGCCTCCTCGATCTTCTCCTCGATCGTCGCCTGCTTACGTCGCAGCAGCAGAGCCTGATCCTCCACGTACCGGTCGAGCTGCCCGAGCATGCGATTGAAGCGATCCCGATCGGTGATCGCGACCGCCGCCTGATTCTCCCGTACCGCTTCCGCCACCGCGTCTTCCAGGCCCTGGGGAGGCGCATAGGCGCCCGGCGCATCCTGATCGCGTGCCGCAAGCGAGAGCAAGTCCTCGACGGTCTGCGCGTCCAGCGGATCCACCGAACCGTCTAGCACCGCGGTGGCCACAAGCTGGTCCACGGCTTCGATTCCGCGGTACGCGATCTTCGTCACCACCAGGTGGCCGCGCCGGCCCTGCAAGCCTGCCAGCGATTCCGGCAGGGGCCGGCCATCGGAAGCGAACTGAACCTTGAACGGCCGGCCGGAAGCGCTGCGCGCCTCGTCGATCGCCGCCCGGATCAGCGGATGCGCCGTGTGCAGCACATCGCCATCGCTCAGGTCCCTGCTGTCTCCGATCACAACCTCGCCGCCGTCCCGGTAATCCTCCGGCAACTGCGCTGCCGGATGAAGATGCAGGACCACCCGCCCCGGTATTTCAGCGCGGTCGAAGTTCACGCCGGTCGCGGTGAGAAACCCTGCCACCATGCGCTCAAGATCCGCGTCCAGCCCGGCAAGCTGACCCGGCAATTCATGCTCATATTTGCGGAACACGGCGCGGAGCGTATCGTCCAGGCGCTCTTCCACAAGCTCCGCGGCGCGCGATTGTTCCGCATCGAACTCTTCCCGCTTCGCCCCGATTTCCGCCCGCAACCCCTGCAACTCGTGCGTCAC
>JAOAPT010000288.1 GCA_025463045.1 Candidatus Solibacter sp. | reverse complement strand
ACATCACGCACGAGATCGATGAAGAAGTGCAGGCGGCGACGCAGCAGGCGCTGCGCGATGAGGCTCCTGCGCCGGGGAGCGCGCTGGTCCACTTGTATTCCGACGTCGATCCTTGCGGGGCGCAGTTTGAGAGCGAGCCGAAGTTTGATGGCGCGCCGATGACGATGGTGGATTTGATCAACGCGGCGCTGCGGGAGGAGATGCGGCGGAATCCGAACATCCTGGTGTTCGGCGAGGATGTGGCGGATTGTTCGCGGGAGAAGAATCTCGAAGAAGTGAAGGGGAAGGGCGGCGTCTTTAAGGTGACGCACGGGCTGCAGACGGAGTTCGGAACGCGGCGGGCGTTCAACGCGCCGATCGCGGAGGCGGCGATTGTGGGGCGGGCGATCGGGATGGCGACGCGCGGGCTCAAGCCGGTGGCGGAGATCCAGTTCTTCGATTACATCTGGCCGGCGATGATGCAGTTGCGCGACGAGATGGCGACGATGCGGTGGCGATCGAACGGCGCGTTCGCGTGCCCGGCGGTGGTGCGCGTGCCGATCGGCGGGTACCTGAATGGCGGCGCGATCTATCACAGTCAGTGCGGGGAATCGATCTTCACGCATATTCCGGGATTGCGCGTGGTGTTCCCGAGCAATGCGGCGGATGCGTGCGGACTGTTGCGAACGGCGCTTCGGTCGGACGACCCGGTGCTGTTTCTGGAGCACAAGCGGCTGTATCGCGAGCCGTACAATCGATCGCCGCATCCGGGGGCGGATTACACGATTCCGTTCGGGAAGGCGAAGGTGGTCAAGCCGGGACAGAATCTGACGGTGATCACGTACGGGGCGCTGGTGCAGAAGTCGCTGCTGGCGGCGACGCAGATCGAGCGGCGCGATTCGGGCGTGAGCGTTGAGATACTCGATTTGCGGACGCTGGCACCGTACGACTGGGAGGCGATCCGGACGAGCGTGGAGAAGACGAATCGCGTCATCGTGGTGCACGAAGATTGCGTGTCGTGGGGATACGGTGCGGAGATCGCGGCGCGGATTGCGGACGAGTTGTTCGACCGGCTGGATGCTCCGGTGAGGCGGGTGGGGGCGCTCGATACGTGGGTCGGGTATCATCCGCAGTTAGAGGCGGCGATTCTGCCGCAGGTGGAGAATCTGGCGGCGGAGATGACGAAGTTGCTGGAGTGGTGAAGGAAATCTTTAGCCGCCGATGAACGCCGATGAACGCCGATAAAGAAATAGTTTGTCGATGACGTTATGGCGCTATGGGCGTCGTGGCGCGACCATTGGAATTGAGGGTGATCGCTCAGGCCGGCCCTAAGCAGCGCAACCGCGCATCGACGAAGACCATCTTCTGCCCGCTTACATTGGCCAGCCTCCAACGTGATCCCTCGTCATCCTTTCACCTCGCTTAGCTTTCTTTCCCTGAATCCATGATTAAGCGCGTGCTCCCTTTGCCGCAGAAAGTTGCAAGCGTAGGTTGGGATCATTCCCAGCGCAAGGCGACCATGGGATCGATGCGCGTCGCACGGAGCGCGGGGAGGTAGCCGGCGAGCGCGGTGACGGCGGCGATTCCGAGACTTGCGGCGGCCATCGTCAAGAGGTCTGTCGGTTGGACGCCGAAGAGCTGGGCCTGGATCAGGCGCGTCACTCCATAGGCTCCGATCAGGCCGATACCGACGCCGATTCCGGCGAGCGTGAGGGTCTCGCGGAGGACCATCCAAATGACCGTCCGGCGGCCGGCGCCGAGGGCCATGCGGATGCCGATTTCGCGGGTGCGGCGGGCGACCATGAAGGCCATCACACCGTAGAGTCCGACGGCGGCGAGGATGGTCGCGAGGCAGCCGAAGACCGTCGAGAGCGTCGCGAGGAGTCGCTCGGTGAGGAGCGAGATTTCCATCTGGCCGGAGACGGTGCGGAGGTCGTACACGGGGACGCTGGCGTCGACCCCGCGAACTTCGGTGCGGAGGATGTTGAAGAGGCGGGTGGGATCTCCGGCAGAGCGGACGTAAATCGTTCCACCGTTGGCGAAGTTGTTCTGGAACGACGGGATGTAGAGCTCGTAGGGGATTTCGTCGCGCATGCTTTCGTATTTGGTGTCGCCGACCACGCCGACGATGGTGATGTCGGTCTTGGTGCCGGGATCGATGCCCATGCCGACATGGCGGCCGATCGGGTTGACGCCGGGCAGGTAGCGATTGACGAACTTCTGGTTGACGATGCCGACCTTTGGCGCGCCGAAGACATCGCGGTCGTTGAAATCGCGGCCGAGCAGAACGGGAATCTTCAGGGTCTTGAAGAAGCCGGGCCAGCAGTACTGCATGTGCGGGTCGGGGCGTTCATCGGGTTTGGCGGAGTAGCCTTCGATAGTGATCCAGTTGTCCCACTCGTTATTTTCGAGGACCGGGACGACGGCGAAGCTGTGCGATTCCGCGCCGGGGATGGCGCTCAGGCGGTCGTGGAGGCGGCGGAAGTAATCGTCATTCCACTTCTTATCGTTGCGATTCAAGGTGGGATCGACATCGAAGGCGAGGAGGTTCTGGACGTCGAACCCGGGGTTGAGAGTCTTCAGGTTGCGCAAGCTCTGCAGGAAGAGTCCGGCGCCGATCAACAGGAGCAGGGAGAGGGAGACCTGCGCGACGACAAGGCCTTTGCGGAGTCCCGCGGAGCCGCCGCGAATGACGCCGCCCGCCTGGTCTTTGAGTGTACCGGCGAGTTGGGGACGGGTGGATTGGAGGGCAGGGAAGAGCCCGAAGATCACTCCGGCAAAGAGGGAGATGGAGAAGGTGAAGGCGAGCACGGTGTAGTCCGGTGTGCTGGAGAGGGAGAGGGGCGTGTGGCCGGCGGGGAGGAAGCCGATCAGAGCCTTGTCGATCAGGGCAGCGAGTCCGATGCCGAGTGCGCCGCCGACGATGGCGAGGACGAGGCTTTCGAGGACGAGCTGCCGGACGAGGCTCGCGCGGCTGGCGCCGAGCGCGAGGCGAACGGCGATTTCCTTCTGGCGGGCGGAGGCGCGGGCGATCAACAGGTTCGCCAGGTTGGAGCAGGCGATGAGAAGGACGAGGCCGACGATGCCCATCAGGGCGAAGAGCGGTTTGGAATAGGCCCTTCGCAAATTGGAACGGCCCTTGGATCCGGGCATCACTTCCATCCACATTTTGAGGAATTCCTGCTTGACCAGCGTGGAGGCTTTCGCAAAGGGCTGTTCGGTAACTTCGCGATTGATGATCTGGTGGAAGAGAGGCTGGAGTCCGGCCTGCGCCTTTTCGAGCGTGATGTCCGGCTTCATGCGGCCGAAGACTTCGACCCAGCGGAACCGATTGGTGTTGAGGCGGTTGAACTCCGAGTGCGGGAGCTCTCCCTTCATGGTGATCGGAACGCGGATTTGCGGCGCGCGGCCGGGCTCCACTCCGTCGAAGCCCGCCGGGCTGACACCGATGATGGTAAGCGGGACTCCGTTGATGAGAATCTTCTTGCCGACAATCGCGGGGTCGGAGGCGAAGCGGGTGCGCCAGTACCCGTGGCTGAGGACGGCGAGGGGATGGCCGCCCTGGATGAGATCGTCGGATGCGGTGAAGACGCGGCCGACGGCGGCGCCGATGCCGAGGACGGGGAAATAATTACCGGAGACGAAATCCGCACCGATCAATTCGGTGGCGCCATTGAAGGAAGCGCTGACGGTGCCCGGATAGGTGCAGAACATGCCGCTGAAGACGGGGTTCTTATCGCGGATCTCGCTATACATGGGGTAGGAGAGGCGGTCTGGTCCGTTGTTCCCCCCGTAATGGTTGCCGCGTCCGGCGAGCATGACGAGCTGCTCGGGATTCCTCACCGGGAGGGGCTGCAGGATGAGCTGGTTGATGAGGGTGAAGATGGCGGTGTTGGCTCCGATGCCGAGGGCGAGAGAAAGCACGGCGACGGCGAGGAAGACGGGCGACTTGCGCAGGGTGCGCAGCGAGTAGCGGAAATCTCTCAGGAGTGAGGACATCGACCTTTATACTGTGCGGCGGGGAAAAGGTTACGAAATTCCGGCGCGGGTCCTGCGGGCCGGGCACGCTGGTGCGCGCCAGGGCATATAATGCTCACATGTCTGAAAACGATGTCCCACGACGGGCATTCCTGCGGGGTGCGACGGCTGTCACGGCGCTTTCTTATTCCCGGGTGTATGGCGCCAATGAGCGGATACAACTTGGACTGATCGGCTGTGGGGAGCGCGGCCGGTATGACATGAGCAATTTCGTGAAGAGCGGGAAGACCGACGTGGTCGCGCTCTGCGATATTTACGGCAACAATATCGACGCCGCGAAGACGACGGCTCCGAATGCGAAGACGTTCGGCGATCATCGGAAGCTGCTGGAGATGAAAGAGGTCGACGTGGCGCTGATCGGCGTACCGGACCACTGGCATGCGGCGTGCGCGATGGACGCGTTGAATGCGGGCAAGGATGTGTATGTGGAGAAGCCGCTGACGCTGAAGATCGACGAAGGGCCGGAGATCGTGAAGGCGGCGCGAGTGAACGATCGCGTGTGCCAGGTGGGGATGCAGCAGCGGTCGGGCAAGCATTACCTGGAGGCGAAGGCGCAATACATCGACACGGGCAAGCTCGGGAAGGTGACGCTGGCGCGCACGTGGTGGCACGGGAATACGTATCATTTGCGGAAGGCTCCGGCGTCGCTGGCGGAGCGTCCGTCGAACTTGAATTGGGCGCGGTTTTTGGGTCCGCTGAAGTGGCGCGACTGGGATCCGCAGCAGTATTGGAACTGGCGCGCGTATCTGGATTTCGGCGGCGGGCAGGTGACGGATCTGTTCACGCACTGGATTGACGTGGTGCACATGTTCCTGGGACAGGATATCCCGGTTGCGGCGCAAGCGTCGGGCGGAGTGTACAACTATAAGGACGGGCGGACGGCGCCGGATACGATCAACGTGCTGCTGGAATACCCGAAGGACCTGACGGCGACGTTCGAAGCGACGCTGGTGCCGGGCGTGACGGGTGCGGGAATCGAGTTCTGCGGGACGCTGGGGCGGCTGTATATCGACCGCCAGCATTACACGTTCACGCCGGTTGGGCGCGGGGCGCAGCCGATCGACGTGAAGGCGTCGAGCAATCTGGATATGGACCACGTGGAGAATTTCCTGGCGTGCGTGAAGTCGCGGAATAAGCCGAATGGGGATGTGTTGATCGGGCACCGGTCGGCGCAGGCCAGCCACTTGGGGAATATCTCGTATATGCAGAAGCGGCGGATCGATTTCGACCCGGTGCGGGAAGAAATTCTGCCGTTTTAGGGCGGGTGTTATAATAGAAAATTCTGTAGCGCCCATATCACAAGAGGAGTTTCATGATTTCAGCAACACAAATGCGTCCGGGGATGGTGATCAAGTACAACAACGAGTTGTATTCGGTTTTCAGCGTGAGTCACCGGACACCGGGCAATTTGCGGGGATTCGTGCAGGCCAAGATGCGTAGCCTGCGCAGCGGCTCGATGACGGAAAACCGGTTCTCTTCCGAAGACAAGGTGGAGAAGGCCGTCATGGAGCAGCACGACATGGAGTATTTGTACGACGATGGCGAGTACTACTACTTCATGAACACCGAGACGTACGAGCAGATGCACCTGATGAAGGACCTGTTGGGCGATGCGGTCAACTATCTGATTCCGAATCTGAAGGTGTCGGTGGAGTTCTACGAAGGCAAGCCGATGGGCGTGGAATTGCCGGCGACTGTGGATATGACGGTGGTGGAGACGGAGCCTGGGCTGAAGGGCGCCACGGTTTCGAATGTGACCAAGCCGGCCAAGATGGAGACGGGGCTGGTGGTGCAGGTGCCGCCGTTCATCACGGAAGGCGAGAAGATTCGGGTGAATACGGCCGAGGGCACTTACCAGGCACGCGCGTAGCTTAGAATTTCGGCGAGCGCGGGTTCTTCGTGAGCGAAGACCGTCCGCAGATCGAATAATAATTTTCCATTTTCAATGCGCGCCACGACCGGAGGGTCGGAGGCGCGCAGTTTTTTTTCGGCATCGATTACGTTGGCGCATTCGACGGCGATCAGGTACGTCGGGATGGATTGCTCGGGCGTAGCTCCGCCTCCGATCACGCTGGCGCCGGGGACGAGCTCGGCGCGGAGTCCGGGGACGCGCGCGAGGAGCGACTCGGCGCGTGCGCGGATTTCGTCGGGCGTTTGCCGGAGCATGGCGAGGGCGGGAACGTCGCTCCAGCGTTCGAGGAGGATGGCGCGCAGGGTGTGTTCGAGCGATTGGTAGATCAGCTTATCAAGGCGTAGCGCGCGGAAGAGCGGATTGCGTCGCAGGCGAGTGACGAGCTCGGGCTTGCCGGCGAGAATGCCGGCCTGCGGTCCGCCGAGGAGTTTGTCGCCGCTGAAGGAGACGAGGTCGACGCCCGCGG
>JAOAPT010000285.1 GCA_025463045.1 Candidatus Solibacter sp. | reverse complement strand
GCGATGTTTACGCGCAGCCGCTCTTCCTGCCGAAAGTTGAGATTCCCGGCAAGGGAGTTCATAACGTTATCTACGTCGCGACAGAACACAACAGCGTCTATGCGTTCGATGCGGACGGGCTGCCGGCTGAGCCTCTATGGCACACCACTTTTCTCAACGCCGGCACGAGAGTTAGCACCGTCCCCACCCGCGATGTAGCATGCCCTTTCATCACGCCTGAAATTGGGATCACGCCCACTCCGGCGATCGACCTGCAATCGGGGACGCTCTACGTACTGGTGCGGACCAAGGAAAGCCATGGCGCGCTTTCCGGCGATCGGTATGTTCAGCGGCTGCATGCCCTCGCGGTAACCACCGGAGCTGAGAAGTTTGGCGGGCCGGTGGAGATCAAAGCGTCTGTCAAAGGCAGCGCGGGACAATCGCGTAATGAAGTCACCTTCGATCCATTACGCGAGCTACCTCGTGCGGGATTGCTGCTGACGAATGGGCAGGTCTATCTCACGTGGGGATCTTCGTGTGACGTGAAGCCGTACCACGGCTGGGTAATGGCGTATGACGCGCACACACTCGCGCAAACGGCGGTATTCAACACGTCGCCGGACGCGGGTGAGAGCGGGATCTGGCAGAGTGACAACGGTCCCGCGGCCGACGAGCAGGGGAATGTGTATCTGGCGACAGGCAACGGCAGGTTTACGGTGGCCGCGAAGGGTCGTGATTATGGCGACAGCGTGCTCAAGCTGGGTCTCGCCCGCGGTACCTTCGAGGTGCTGGACTATTTCACGCCGTTCGACGAAAAGGTGCTCAACCGCGAGGATGATGACCTCGGCTCAGGTGGACCCCTGCTCGTGCCGGGAAAGCCCGGCGATCCTCGGCAACTGCTGTTGGTCGGCGGCAAGAACGGGAGTCTCTACGTCTTGGATCGGGCACGGCTCGGCAAATACCAGGAGGGGCGCAACAACGCGATCCAGGTGATCCGGTTCCGCGGCGGGATTTATGCGGCGCCGGCTTACTGGAACGGCCGTATCTACATGCTGGCGTCGAAAGACTATCTTGCGGCATTCCCGGTGCGGCAGGGGAGACTGGCGGACAAGCCGGACACAATTGGCACACAGCAATTCGGCAATCCTGGCGCGACGCCCGCGATTTCGGCCAATGGCCCGCGCAACGGGATTGTGTGGCTGATCGAGACCAAGGCATGGAACGGTGCTGACAAGCCAGCGGTGCTGCATGCATACGACGCTGCGAACGTAGCGCGAGAACTATGGCATAGCGAGCAGAATAGCGACCGGGACCGGGCAGGGAGGACACTGCGTTTTACCATCCCGACCGTAGTCAACGGCCGTGTCTACGTGGCGGCTAAGCGTAAGGTGGATGTCTACGGACTCCTTCCCATCCGCTAGGCCGCGCGGGACAATTTCCGCGCCATCTGCGGAACGCGAAAGATCACTCAATGTCCAAACGGCTGTCGCCCACTACTTCGGTACGGTAGCGGCGTGCCGCTTCATAGCCTCTTTCAATAGCTCGACGGCCGTTGACTCGCTGGCGCCCTTTCCATCCACAGACACTCGGATCGCCTTCGCGCCAACAATCGAGCCCGCCGCCCAGCCTCCCAGTTCCAGAGCCACGAAGGCCCTTACGCCAACATCCGGAAGGTTCTTGAATCCCTTCGCCAGCTTCGGCACCTCATGATACCTGGCCGGAACTACGGAGACGATCATCGCGCCGTCTCCGCCTCCCACGAGCCACTGGCAGCCGAACCCCATGGCTGCATTCTCGACCGACTTGACGGACGCCCCGATGTAACGGCTCGCCTCCGCAAACGAAAATAGCTTACATTGTGGATTGTTGGCGGCAGCGCCCTTGTCATCGCCTTTCAAGACGCGGGCCTCCTTTTCCGCCGCCGCTTTTCCTTGCGCATGTAAGGTCGCGGACGCAAGCAACAGACTCAGCAACACCATTGACGTTCGGATCATCAGCCCTCCGGGAATTTCCAGTATACGCTCCCCTCCCTCATGGCCCGATTGCAAGATATCTCGCGGACCTGCTGATCTTGCGCACCCTCGTGCTGGGACCGGCCTACAGCCGTCAGATCGCCAAACATACTCAGCGAAGCACCGGCGACGTGCTCCAGGTAGAACACGGTCCCTCTATCCGGCCTTGCACCGGTTGGAGCGGAAAGGCTGGCTGGGTTCGAAGTGGGAGAGCCGCGAGAGCGGGAACGCGAGTTCAAGTCTTGGCTTAGCCCTTGCAAGGTAGCCGCGCGCTTGATGAGTGCGCTGCTGCTCTATGGCTTCCAGCACGCCGAGCGTCCCGCGTCGGTCCGAGGATCGCCCTGCGACATGAATAGGGTGCGGCGTCAGTCGATCGAAACCACCGTCAGCTTATCGCCGTTCAACACTCCGCTGGCTTTCACGCGGACCGGTTTGTTCGCTGACGCGGACTCGCTCCATCGCTTATGCGCCTTCATCGCTTCCTGAGCGCGCGCATTACCCACGTCGTCGAACCGCACCGTGTTGCCGTCCTTCATCTTCAGCGCGAACTGAGTGGTGCTCGCAGAAACGGCACAACTTCCCGAACCCGCGGACCGGTCGGCGGACGACGTAGAAGCGGCGCCCGAACTTGTCGACGAGGTCGCTGAGGTCGAGGTCGTCCCCCCCGAAGCCGAGTTGGCGCACGACGCGTCCATCAGCGTTCCCGAGTACGTCTGGGTCTTCATCTCCTGCATCTCTTGCGGGCGGTCGGTCGCCTGCGTATTGCTCTTCGCCGACGACTTTGCGGCGGGCTGCTTCGGCTCTGCAGGCGGGGCGTCCTGCGCAAACGCAAGCGCGGCGAGCATCGGGACGGCGACCGTGTAAGTTAGCACTCTCATAGTACGACTCCTGAGTATTTTTTCCCTGGTTACGCCGTGCGCAGCCCAGGACACGGGTTTGGGAGCGCTTACCGTACCACTGCGGAAGTCAGCACAATTACCGGCTCCGCGGATAATAGCCGGAGCGCGTTCTTACTGTGACATTCGGCACGTTCACTTCGACGCGAATGCTTCGGAACGCGCCGGTGTTCGCCGTGTTCTCCGGTGTATAGCCGATCACGTATTGATTCCGAATCTCATGCGCGATTTCGGGAGTGATCTTCGCAATATCCGCAACGTCGTTCGGGAACCACGAACGCCCGCCCGTCGCAAGAGTGAGCGCGTCCAGCGATGCCTTGGCACGCTGCGCACTCGCCGGTTGCTCAGAGCCCAGAATGCCGATCGCGTAAATGATCACGTTGCTCAAATGCGCCGCCCGAATCAGATTTTCCTGCGTCTGAATGCTGCTGTTGTCCTCGCCGTCCGTGATCACCAGCAGCACCTTCTTGTCTTTCTTGGAGTGGGCCCGCAGGTGGTCCAGCCCGAGCGAAAGCGCATCCCGCATCGCTGTCTCGCCCTTGGGTTCCATCTTCCGCAAGCCGCTCTCCAGCCGCTTCACGTCGCTCGTGAACTCCTGCGTGACAAATGCCGCCTCGCTGAAGTTGATCACGAAGACTTCGTCATCCGGGTTGGATGCTTTCACCATCGCGAGCGCCGCCGAAATCACCCGCTCCCGTTTATTCAGCATGCTGGCGCTCGCGTCGATCGCCAACCCCAGCGAGATCGGAACGTCTTCCTGGCGAAAGACCTTGATCTCTTGTTTCTGGTTATCTTCGAACACCGTAAATGCGCTCTGCGGAAGACCTTTTACAACGTGGCCGTCCTTGTCGAAAACCGAAACGTTCAGCGACACCAGGTTCGACTCCGTGCGAAACGTGGTGACCCCATTCTCCTGCGCGAAAATCAGGGTGGCAATCGAAAAGGCCGTGAGCGCGCGATGCCATTGCATACCTTATGAGTACCGCATTTTCGATGCCATTTGTGATACCCTGAGACGCAATTAAAGGGCCTATGCCAGGGAAACTTCGGATCTTCATTTCCAGCACCATGGAAGACCTCGAAAACGAGAGAGCCATGATTGTGGAAGTGCTGAAATCGATGAACTTCGAGCCGGTCAATGCGGAGAGCCTCCTGCCTGACGGTGCAACTTCGTGGGACCGGATCTCCGAGGAACTCGAGAGCTGCCACGTCTTGCTGCTGCTCAGTGGAACCCGCTACGGCTGGATTCCGACTTCCGGCCCCTTGGCGCAGGACAATATCTCCGTAACGCACGGCGAGTATCGGGCCGCTCGAAAGTTGGGCCTGCCGGTCCTCCCCTTTTTCAAAGACCTCGGATATAAGGCCGACAAGAAGTCGAAAGATGCAAAGCTCCGGGATGCCTTTCGAAAAGAAGTCGAAGGCTGGGACAACGGTCAGTTTCGAAGCATTTTCAAGAACGTCGTAGACCTGTCGGCAGCGGTGGGCGGTGCCGTGGTGCGGATGCTTTCCGACCACTTCCAGCGCGACCTCATTGAGAAGCGGCGCATGCTGACGGTCGCACCGGTCACGTTTCCACCGGTCGCCGAAATCGCCGCCCCGGAGCACCTGAGGCGAGCCGTTGTCGCCGGTAACGCCACCCTATGGGTCGGTTCAGGAATCTCGCTGCGTGCCGGTCTGCCCTCTTCCGCCGTGCTCACGACAGAACTCGTGCGGTCCATTCAGGAAAAGGCCAGCGAGTATGCGCCACCCTCCGTTGGTAGCGGAATCGCCTCTGTGGCCAGCGATTTCGAAATGCTGCAGGGCCGCGATCTGCTCCTGCACAAGCTAACTCAGCTCTTGGACTTACCCGGCGGCATAACTCCGACCGATTCTCACTTACATGCCGTCGAACTGTTCCCGCGAATCATCACCACCAATTACGATCGCCTGCTCGAAGCCGCCGCGGAGGCGAAAGGGACGGGGCACACGCTGGTCGTCGGTCCGAAACTCCCGTCGCCGGTGCCTGAAAAGTTTATCTGGAAGATCCACGGAGCCGCCGATTACCCCAATCTCCTCGTGATGAGCGAGGCGGACCTGGTTCGCTTCGAAGAGGCCGGTATCGAGTTGCAATCGGCCCTGAAGACAGTGCTCGAAAGCGGACCTTTACTGGTAGCCGGAACTTCGCTGCGCGATCCAAGTGTGCTGCGACTTTTCCGCGCGTTGCGGCCGGTCTTGGACGGCTACTGGACCGTGTTCCCCGGCGATATCCTCGGCAAATTGCGCGCCCGCGACCTGCGTCTGGAGCCAATCGAGGGCACCCTGGAGAGTGTTCTCGTCGCACTTCTTCGCCCCGGTGAATGAGTGCGGCGAAGCCATTCACCGCAACATGAAAAATATTTTCACGTCATTAACTCTCTATTTCTCTGCGACTTCCCCAAATCTACAGCGTCTTGCACTCTGAGGTTCTTGGAAATCGCGTGCCACAATCTCACTAGTGAGATTCGTCCGGTTCCCCCGGGAGAGATTACCGCTACCGCAACAACAGTTGCGGTGCGTTCCGCATAACTTGCTTGTTTTCAGCGAAACGTAGTCGTTTTTCCGCAACTATAGTTGCGGTCTCGGTCTACTTCATCTCCAAGGTCTTTCTCAACCAGGCAATCATCTCCGGTTTCCAGTGCTGCATCTCGGGAGCCTTCCAACTGCTCATCCCATGCCCGCCGCCCTCCACCGTGATCAACTCGCAGCTCGCGCCCACCTTCCGCATCGCGGCGCACATCGCCGGAGATTGGTCGTATAACACCTGATCGTCCTTCGTCCCGTGAATGCAGAGGAATGGCGCCATCCCTTTATGCACCGCAAACAGCGGCGAAATCCCATGCAGCTTTTTCAGTCCGGCTGCGTCGAGTTGCTCCGCGCCGAAGAAGTGAATCCCGCCCCCGTTGCTCGCATGGCGATTGATGCTCGTCATGTTGAACTGCTCCGGATGATCGCGCCGCTGCTCCGCGAGCTTCCCGTAATCCACCGGACCATACAGGTCGACCACCGCCCGGACCCGTGTCTCTTTCGTCTCATGCGTGCCCGCGTAATTCACCAGGAACCCGCCCGCCGATTCGCCGATCAACGCGATTCTCCCGGTATCGACGTGGTACGTCGTCGCGTTCGCCTTCAGCCATTTGATCGCGCTCTCCACATCCTCGTTCGCCTGCGGAAAACGGAACTCCGGAGCCATCCGGTAATCGATGCTGAACCACGCGATTCCCGCGTTGGTCAGCAGGTCGAACAGCGGCCGCACATTCGTGCTCTTGCTGCCTTCGTCGAACCCGCCGCCGTGAATCAGAATCGCCGCCGGAAACGGGCCCGCGCCATCCGGAACGTGCAGATCCAATTTCACCGGCCGTCCGCCGGGCCGCGCATACTCGACGTCCTTCTGATCCACCGCCGCTCCCCACAACGTGCCCGCGCCAATCAAAGTTGTTACCAAGATGACAGTCCGCATGGTCACCGATTGTATCAGTCGTCTTACCATGGAGACATGATCCGCTGTCCCACCTGCGGCTCCGTAAACCGCGTACCGCCCGAGAAAATCGCCCAGGGTCTCCAGCCCGTTTGTGGCAAGTGCAAGACGCCGCTGCCGATCGATAAAGGGCCGATCAATAAAGGGCCGATCGATAAGGGACCGATTGTCGTCACCGATTCGAGTTTTGCCTCGGAGGTCGAACAGTCGCCGCTGCCTGTGCTGATCGATATGTGGGCGCCCTGGTGCGGACCGTGCCGCATGGTCGCGCCGGCGGTGGAAGCCATCGCAGCCGAAATGGCCGGCCGCGTTCGCGTCGCCAAGATGAATGTCGACGATAACCCCGCCGTTTCCGCGCGCTTCAACGTGCAGAGCATCCCGACCCTGCTGCTCATTAAAGGCGGCCGCGAAATCAATCGCCTCGTCGGCGCGCAGCCGAAAGCCGAGATCGCCCGCTGGCTCGAACGCGCTCTGGCCTAGTTCGCCTTATACGAAATCCGCCAGATCTTCTTCCCGCCATCGTCGGACAGCAGCAGGCTTCCATCCGGCATCTCGAGCAGTCCCACCGGGCGTCCCCACACTTCCTGCTTATCGGGCGCGAGCATCCAACCCGACGCGAAGTCGCGAACCGGGCCGGCCGGCTTGCCGTTCTTGAAGGGAACGAACGTGATCGAGTAGCCCAGCCGCTTCGCCCGCCCCGAGGATCCGTGGTTCGCCAGGAACGCCCCGTTCCTGTACTCCGCCGGAAACTGCTTGCCCGTGTAGAACACGAAATCGAGCACCGCTGCATGCGGGTCGAGAATCACATCGGGCACGATCGCGCGATCCACCAGCGCCTTCGCTTCATCCTTGATTCGCGGATCGAGATTCGACCCGATGTACGAGTACGGCCAGCCGTAAAATCCGCCCTCGCGAATGTGCGTGAAGAAGTCGGGCACCAGATCGTCGCCGAGTCCGTCGCGCTCTTCCACGCTCGCCCAGACCTCATCGGTGCCCGGATACATCCGCAGCCCGACCGTATTGCGCAGACCGCTCGCGAACACTTCCTGGCCCGTGCCATCGGGATTAAAGCGATTGATCGCCGCACGATTCGCCGGATCGCCAGTCACGATATTCGCCGAACTGCCGACCGACACGTACATCTTGTCGCCCTTGCGATTGAACAGCACGGTGCGTGTGACGTGCCCCGTCCCATAGCCTTTCAGCGACACGACCTCTTGCCCAGGGCCCGCCGTCATCGCCTTCGCATCGTACGGATATCGCTTGATCGAAGTCGGCTCGCCGACGTAGACGAAGTCCTTCCAAAACGCGATGCCGTACGGCCGGTCGAGGTTCTCGATCAGTTTCTTCCGCGTGCCGCCCTGCAGCACCCACACTGAGCCGTTGGCGACCGTATCGCTGAGCAGCACTTCGCCGCTTGGACCGAGCGCCATGAATCGCGGCCGCGTGAAGCCGCTTGCGAATTCCTCGATCGCGAATCCCTTGGGCAGCTTGATCTCGACTCCCTCGGGCTTTGCGATTACCTTCGCCGGATTCCCCGGCGCCGGAGTCAGGTTCGGCGGAGGAAGTTTCGGTGCGCCCTGCTGCGCCAGGCTGCTGGCCGCCGCGCACAGTGAAAGGAAAAACAAACGATGCATCATGAGCTTAGGGAAGCTTACCATGCGGCGTCGCGCCAAGGCTCCGGCTGTTATATACTTCCCCCAGCTGGGTTAACGATACAGGTGCTGAAAATGAGACTGTTCTGGGCGGGATTGCTGCTCGTCTGCGTAAACGTTAAAGCCGATCAGGCCGGTGCCGACTATTTCGAAAAAAACGTTCGACCCGTGCTGGTGCGTCAGTGCCTCGCCTGCCACTCCTCGCCTACCTCGCCGATGGGCGGACTTCGTCTCGATACCCGCGAAGGCATGTTGAAAGGCGGAACTCGCGGAGCTGCGATCGTTGCAGGCAAACCCGCCGACAGCCTCCTTCTCCGCGCCGTCCGACAATCGGAGGCGCTCAAGATGCCGCCTTCCGGGAAATTGAAGGACGCCGAGATCGCCGCGCTGACCGAGTGGGTCGCGATGGGCGCGCCGTGGGGAGCGCCACCGGAGATCAGCAAGAACGCAGAGCCTGCGAAAAAGTATTGGGCCTTCGTTTCGCCCGCTGAGCCAAAGACTCCCGAGGTACGTAACGCTGCGTGGGCGAAGTCGCCGCTCGATCGCTTCGTACTCGCGGCGCTTGAAGCGAAAGGACTGAAGCCCGCGCCCGCCGCCGATAAGCGCGCGCTGATTCGGCGCGCTACGTTCGACCTCACCGGACTTCCGCCGACGCCCGAAGAGACTCGCGCCTTCCTCGACGACAGACGCGATGACGCCTTCGCCCGCGTCGTCGACCGGCTGCTCGCGTCACCGCGCTACGGCGAGCGATGGGGACGTCACTGGCTCGACGTCGCGCGCTATGCCGATTCCAACGGCCTCGATGAAAACCTGGTTTACCGCCACGCGTATCGTTATCGCGATTACGTGATTCAGGCCTTCAACAAAGACAAACCGTACGACCTCTTTCTGAAGGAGCAACTCGCCGGCGATCTGCTTCCCGGCCCCGCTTCCGACGCCGTGCAGTTCGAGCGGTGGACGGCGACCGGCTTTCTCTCGCTCGGCGCCAAGATGCTCGCCGAAGACGATCCTGTAAAGATGGAAATGGATATCGTGGACGAGCAGCTCGATACTACTGCCCGCACCTTTATGGGTCTGACTGTCGGCTGCGCCCGCTGCCACGATCATAAGTTCGACCCGATCCCGACCGCCGACTACTAATCGCTCGCCGGAATCTTCAAGAGTTCGAAGACGATGGAGAACTTCAACGTCGTCGCCAAATGGCATGAGTATGTACTCGCGCCCGAAGGCGAGCGCGAAACACTCACGCAGCACTTAGCGAAGATTGAAGCCAAGAACAAAGAGATCAGCCGCATCAGCAAGGCGGAAGACGAGAAGCTGATCACCGCGGCGCGCTCGCACATCGGCAGCTATCTGCTGGCTGCGGACGATGTGCTCCGCTACGAGAAGATCCATCTCCGGCCCGCGATCTCCGGCGGTGTGCGCCGGGCGGCGAACAGCTTCGATCGCGGGAATGCGCCGCGCACTCTCGAGAAGGAAAAGTCGAACGCGCCAAAGGGCGTCAAGGGTCCGTACTTCGCTGAGTATGATGTCACCGTTCCCGCAGCCGGCGAATATCAGTTGGATTTCCTCGAAGAAGAAGTCGGCGGCGGCACCGTGGACGTGCACATCAACGGCATGCTCGAGCAGCGCGGCCGCCGGCCCGTGGAGAATCGCGAGGCATCGCCCGACGCCGGCGGTTGGAGCGTCACTGGAGTCTTTCCGCTTAAGGCGGGGGTCAACACGATCCGTCTTGAACACAAGTCGCGCTTCCCGTATTTCGAAGAGCTGATGGTGACTGCGTTACCTGCCGGTTTGAACGCGCCGCGTTCCCAAGTGCAGGTGAGCCGGCAGTACGGCGTCAATCCAAGTTTCCTCTCCGCATGGGTCGAAGAGATGCGCCGCTCGAAGGGTGCGCCGAACTCCGTTCTTTATGCGATCTTCGCTTACTCCGAGAAAGGTTCGCTTGCAGGCGACGCGCTGGCGGGATGGACCTCACCCGCCGCGGCGCGCTTCCAGAACTTCCAGCCGAAGACGCGCGACGAACTCGCGGCACATTATCAGGAGTTGTTCGCCGAGGCCGGCCAGGCATGGCAGAAGGAACTCAAGGAGCGTGCCGGAGCGCCCAAGGCCGAACGCAACGCCGTACAACAGGAAGCCGGCTTGTCCGACAAACAGATGGAGTCGTTCCGCGAACTCTCTTACGCAAAGGCCGGCCCGTTCGCCGCGCCCGGCGATGCGCGGACGTATTATCCGCAAGCTGTGCAGGATCAAATTGCGGCGATCGAGAAGGAGACTAAGGCGCTCGAGGCCGCGACGCCCGATCTTCCGCGCGCGATGGGAGTGGAGGAGTCTGCGAAAATCGCCGACCTGCCGATTCATTTGCGCGGCAGCCACTGGACGCTGGGCGACACCGTGCCGCGCCGTTTCCCGCGCGTGATCGCGGGCGAGGCGCAGGCTCCGCTTCCGGCCAATCAGAGCGGCCGCCTGCAACTCGCGGAATGGCTGACGAGGCCCGACCATCCGCTCACCGGGCGCGTGATGGCGAACCGCATCTGGCGCTGGCACTTCGGACGCGGCATCGTGCCCTCGACCGACAATTTCGGACGCCTGGGAGAAGCGCCGACCAATCAGGTGCTGCTTGACTGGCTGGCGCTGCGCTTCGTGGAGCAAGGCTGGAGCGTGAAGCAGTTGCACCGCACCATCATGCTCAGCAGCACGTATCAGATGAGCTCGAACTACGATGCGCATGCGGCGGAGGTCGACCCGGAGAATACGCTGCTGTGGCGCGCGAACCGGCAGCGGCTCGAGGCGGAAGAGATTCGCGACGCGGTGACCGCCGTGACGGGCGTCATCGATTTCGCTGAAGGCGGCACGCTGCTTTCGCAGAAGGACCGCCAGTATGTCAGCAACACCTCGCGGCGCGGCGGCGCGGATTACGATGTGCCTCGGCGGTCGGTCTACCTTCCGATGGTGCGCAGTTCGATGTACGAGATGTTCCAGGCATTTGACCTGCCGGACCCCTCGACGCCGAACGGCGATCGCAATTCCACCGTGGTGGCGCCGCAGGCGCTGTTCCTGATGAACGCGACGCTGGTGCTGAAATCGACGAAGGCGATGGCGACGAAACTGCTCGCCGAGTCCGTCGACGATGCGACCCGTGTGCGTGAAATCTACGAACGCGCGTTGGCGCGGCCGCCCGCGTCGAGTGACGTGGACCGCGCGCTGACCTTCATCGCGCAGATCGAGAAGGCGATGGAAGATCGCGAAACGGATCCAGCGGCGCGCCATCTGTTCGCCTGGCAGAGTTTCTGCAAGGCGCTGTTATCGACCAACGAATTCATTTACGTGAATTGAGGATCTATCGTGAATCCACATTGGAATTCCTATTTGAACCGGACGCTCTCGCGGCGCGATCTGCTGCGCGCGAGCAGCACCGGCTTCGGCGCGCTCGCGCTCGCCGGGTTGTTGGGGGAGCAGTTGAATGCCGCCGAAACCAATGTGGGAGCGGCGCAAGGTCCGCTGGCGGTGAAGAATCCGCACTTCGCACCGCGCGCCAAGCGCGTGATCTTTCTGTTCATGCACGGCGGACCGTCGCAGGTCGATACATTCGATTACAAGCCGCTGCTGAAACGCGATCATGGCAAGCCGCTCCCGTTCCAGCGTCCGAAGGTGGTGTCGAGCGAGACCTTCAACCTGCTGAAATCTCCGTGGGAGTTTAAGCAATACGGGCAGAGTGGCATGTGGGTGAGCGATCTTTTTCCGGAGTTCGCCAAGCGCGTAGACGATGTGTGCTTCATCAAGTCGATGTGGGGATCGAACTCGCGGCACGGCGGCGCCCTGCTCGAATTGCACACCGGCAGCGACACGTTCGTGCGTCCGTCGATGGGGTCGTGGGTGACTTACGGACTGGGCAGCGAGAACCAGAGCATGCCGGGCTTCATCACGATCTGCCCGACGCAGAGTCACGGCGGCGCGAATAATTACTCGTCGGGATTTCTGCCGGCGCCTTACGCGGGGACGCCGATCGGCGCGGTGGGGATTAAGGCGAAGGACGCGCGCATTCCTTACATCGCGAACACGGAAACGCCGAAGGACATCCAGCGCATGGAACTGGATTTCGCGCAGCGGATCAATCGCGAGCAACTGGAATCGACCGGTCCCGACGCCGCGCTAGATGGGCGCATCGAGGCGTTCGAGCTTGCGTTTCGGATGCAGGCCGAAGCGCCGGGTCTGCAGGATCTTTCGGGGGAATCGGAAGCAACGCGGAAGTTGTATGGGCTCGACGATCGCGTCACGGAAGACTTCGGACGCCAATGCCTGATGGCCCGCCGGCTGAGCGAGAAGGGCGTGCGCTTCGTGCAGGTGAGTCACACTTATAAGTGGGATCAGCACTCCGACCTGCTGCGCGATCATGCGCAGAACGCGCGCGAAGTGGATAAGCCGATGTCGGGTCTGCTGCAGGATCTGAAGGCGCGCGGATTGCTGAAGGACACGCTCGTGATCTGGGGCGGCGAGTTCGGACGCACGCCGACCGCGCAGGGCTCCGACGGCCGCGATCACAATCCGGAAGCGTTCACCTACTGGCTCGCGGGCGGCGGCGTGAAGGCCGGTTTGCAGTACGGCGCGACCGACGATTACGGGTACTACTCGGTGGAGAACAAGGTGCACTTTCACGATCTGCATGCGACGGTGCTGCACCTGCTCGGTCTCGATCACAAGCGGCTCACGTATCGCTATGCCGGCCGCGACTTCCGGCTGACCGATGTGCATGGCGAACTGGTTCCGGGAATTATCGCGTGAGGTTGAGTGCGGTAGGACTCGCGCTCGCGGGCTGCGGCATCGTACTCGCCAACTGGCCGCAGGCGGCCGGACCCGACGGGACCTGGCGTGTGCGCGGCGACGCTCCCTCGCAGTGGAGTGTGTCGCTCGATCAGAATATAGTGTGGCGTACGCCTCTCCCGAACGGCGGCCAGAGCGGAATCGCGGTGTGGGGCGACCGGCTGTTCCTCACCACGTTCGATGAGTATCACGCAGGTGAGCCGAAATTCAGCGCGGCGATCCTTGGACATTGCCTTGACGCGAAGACGGGCAAGCTGCTGTGGAGCGTGAAGCTCGAAGGCAGCGTGAAGAGCCCGATGATGTATGCGTACAGCGATTCGACTTCGCCCACGCCGGCGACGGACGGCATGTACGTTTACTTCGTGAACTCAAGCGGCGAGATGGGCGCATGGGATTTTCAAGGGAAGGAGATTTGGCGGCGCAAGTACACGCCGTGGGGCGAGCCGTATCCATTCAACAAACAGCACGAGCCGATTCTGTTCGGCGACACGCTGCTGAGCGTGGAACCGCTCGACGGAAATCCGCCGGAGAAGAAGGGCTGGAATTTTCTGCGCGGCATCGATAAGCGAACGGGGAAGACGCAGTGGATTGCGGAAGACGGCACGACGACGTACACCACATCGGTGTTTGGGAAACTGAGCGGCAAGCCTGCGGTACTCACCGCGCGCGGCGGATGGCATGACGTTCCCGAGCGTCCGGTGGGGCTTTCACTGTTGAGTCTCGCTCCTGGTGGAGCGGGCAAGGCGCTGTGGCGGTTTGTGGCGCCGACCGATAAAGACGGTAAGCCGCTGGCCGAGCCTGGTTCACTTGCGGCGCCGACGTGGCAGGCGCTGTACACGATGCACTGGGATGAGCGGTACGCGTACTGGTTCAAACTCAATCCCGAGGAATCGCACCTCGTGTTGGATTCCCATACGGGTAAGCTGCTGCGCGAGCAATCGCTAATTCGCAATGTGGATTACCGGCAGTGGGATCCCGCGAAATCGGAATACCTGGTGCACCGCGGCGTGAATCTTCGGGAGATGACGGAGCTTTCGCCGCGCAATAAACTCGCGCCGGGAGAAGTGATCCGCGTGATGCCCGCGTGGCACGCGAACATCGTGATCGACGGCTTCCATTACTTCCTGACGACCACGGGGCACCGTCGCAACAACGTGCCGCCGAAGGGCAGGGCCGGTCCGTCGCACTGCATCGCGCGGGTCAACGTGGAGACAGGAAAGGTCGAGTATCTCGAAGTTCCGGTGACTGTGATCCGCAAGGCGGGCAGTCCGGAAAAGCGCGTCTACGGCGTGCCGGTGGCGACGAGCACGGTGAACTCGCGCGGGCAGGACGTCGGCGCAGAGGACCGCTCGCGCACCGACGGCTGGGAGATTCCGGCGTTCTGGGGCAGCCCGATCGCGGTCAACGATCTGGTTTATTTCACGACGATGCCGGGCATCACATACGTGGTGAACGCGAAAGCCAAGGTGCTGGACGAAAGCGCGATCGTGGCGATCAACGACCTTGGTCCTTCGGGCGAAACGTGGACGCTAAATACGCCGAGTGTGTCCGGCGGACGGCTGTATCATCGTACTTTGAAGGAAGCGATTTGTATCGGCAAGAAACCTCTATGATGATCGACGCGCACCACCATTTGTGGAAGTACAGCACGGCGGAGTACGGCTGGATCAGTCCAGAGATGCGCGTGATCAAGCGCGATTTTCTGCCGGAGGATCTCGAAAAGCTGATGCACTATTTCGGCATCGAGGGCACGGTAGCGGTGCAGGCGCGGCAATCGCTGGAGGAGACGAACTGGCTGCTGGATCTCGCAGCGAAGCATCCGCTGATTCGCGGCGTGGTGGGGTGGGTGCCGCTTACAGATGGCGCAGGCGTGAAAAAGCATCTCGAAAAATACGCGGGCAACAAAAAACTGCGCGGCGTGCGGCACGTGATTCAGGACGAGCCTGACCCGCGCTTCATTTTGCGGCGGGATTTTAGCGAAGGCGTCCGCGAGTTGCGTGCGTTCGGCTTGCGGTACGACATCCTGATTTTCGAACGGCATCTGCCGGCGGCGATTGAGTTCGTCGACCGCCATCCGAATCAGACGTTCGTTCTGGATCACATCGCGAAGCCGCGAATCAAGGACAAGGTGATTTCGCCATGGGATCGCAACATGCGTGAGTTGGCGAAGCGGCAGAACGTTTACTGCAAACTTTCCGGGATGGTGACGGAGGCCGATCCGAAGAATTGGACACCGGAGGGATTGCAGCCGTACATCGATGTGGTGCTCAGTGCGTTCGGTCCGCGGCGCGTGATGTATGGGTCGGACTGGCCTGTGATGCTACTGGCCGGCGACTACGCGCGCTGGTTCGGCACGGTGCAGAATGCGATCGGAAAGTTGTCGAAGGCGGAGCAGGATCGCATCATGGGCGGCACGGCGGCCGAAGCGTACGGGATCTAGGTCAGCGCTCTCGCATTTGCGAAGCCTGCGGTCCAACCGCGGTTCCATGCTTCAGACTGCATTCACGTTAGAACTTGCATAGGTCTGGGGATGCAACTTGTTTTGTGCGAAAGCGCGCGTCGGCAACTGGTGTGCACTCGGGGTGGGCATGGCCAGTCCCCCAACAGATTCCGTGCAACTCCTCGAAGACCAGATGCAGCGGCTTGTGGACTTCGAGGCGACGACTTATCCGGTGATCAGTCTGTACCTGAATACGCAGTCAGACGAACATGGGCGCGATCACTTCGAAGGCTTTTTGCGACGAGAATTCGCATCGCGCGCGCGAACATTTCGCGCGGGCTCGCCCGAGGCGGCGAGTTTTAAGCGCGACACGGAGAAGATCCGCGAGTACATCGAGAAGCAGCTTAAGCCGTCGGCTAACGGGCTGGCGATTTTTGCCTGTGCGGGCGCGGGCGATTTCTTCGAGGCGCTTCAGTTGAATGCTCCCGTGGATGAGCATCGCCTGTATATCTACAGTCAGCCGCACCTCTACCACCTGGCGCGGCTGGACGATGAATATCCGCGATACGCGGCACTGATTACCGACGCGAACTTCGCGCGGATTTTCGTTTTCGGATTGGGCGAGAAGTTAGCGGATGAGAAAGTAAAGAGCAAGAAAGTGCAGCGGGTGAAAGTGGGCGGATGGTCGCAGGCGCGCTATCAGCGGAGGGTCGAAAACGCGCATAAGGAGCACGTGCGGGAAGCGATCGAAGCGCTAGAGCACATCGTGCGCGACGAGGGCATCGGGCAGGTAGTGATCGCAGGCGATCCGGCGATCACGCCGCTGGTGGAACAGGAGCTTCCGAAGCAGTTGGCGGACAAACTGGTTAAAAACCTGCGGCTCGACACGAAGGCGCCGGAAAGCGAGATCTTCGATGCGACACTGGCCGCGATCCGGGAGCAGGATGCGGTGACCGATGCGGAAAAAGTGAATCGTCTGTTCGAACAATATCGCGCGGGCGGCCTGGCGGTAGCGGGGCCGCAGGAAACACTCGAGGCGCTCGCCAACGGACAGGTCGACGAGTTGCTCCTCAGCGTGGCGCTGGAACGGACTCACGATCAGCCGGAGCCAGTGGAGGCGGTGTTGGCGCCGGAAATTCCGGACGCTGCGGGGAGCACAGAGTCCGATGACGATCGTCCGGTGCTGCTGGCCGACTTGTTGGTTACGAAGGCAAAGCAGATCTCTGCGCAAGTCAGTTTCATTGAGGATGCGACTCTGTTAGCGGACGTGGACGGGATTGGCGCATTCCTGCGGTGGCGCAGTTAGCGAGGCGAAAGCTTTACCGGGCGCGCATTCCTTTCCGAGGGTGAGGTGGTGGTTCGCACGGGAATACCCGCTATAGCTATGGTCAATGGGATACTTACAACAGTGGCGTGGTGTTTGCTCATAGAGCTCATGTAAAGGGGGATCCATACTATGTTGCGCAGATCATCTGAGTTGAAGGTCGCAATGGGGCTTGCCATTTTCACGCT
>JAOAPT010000284.1 GCA_025463045.1 Candidatus Solibacter sp. | reverse complement strand
ACCGTCGCGGCTCCGATTGGTGTGTATTCTTCAATAATGAAGCGGGCGCGATTGGGGGAGCACGAGGACGAAAGGCTCGAGTCCTAGTGCGGTGCGAGCGCGTGACGAGGCTGATACAGGCCGAGCTTCCCGCCGCCGGGCAGAGTGATTTGCGTGAGGCGTCCCCAACCCTGATCGCTGACCGGCTCGCACACAATGCCGCTCGACTGCAGCGATTGCACCGTCGCGTCGACATCGTCGCACATCAGGTAGATCTCGTGCCGCCCATTCGCAGCGTCGGGGTGAACGGCGATCTCCGAAGGAGGCAGCGCGAAGATCAGCCAATCGTGTCCCACATCGACGAAGGGGAATTTCAGCACGTCGCGGAAAAAGGCCCGATCGGCCTCCACGTTCTTGCTGTAGAGAATCATGTGCGCGCCGGAAATCATGATCGCGAGACTACCACATCAGCTATTACGTAATGCGAGCATCGGGTCGATGCGCGACGCGCGGCGCGCCGGAAGATAGCCGGCGAGGGCGGCGACCGCGATCAGCACGAGCGGCATCGCGGCGAACGTGACGGGGTCGCCGGCGGTAATGCCGAAAAGGATGCCGCCGAGGGCACGCGCCAGGAGCCAGGAGGCACCCACTCCGAGCAGCATGCCCACGGCGGCAAGACTGAGCGTCTGCATCATGATGCGCATTTGCAGATCGCGGGCAGAGGCGCCGAGCGCCATCCGGATGCCGATTTCCTGCGTGCGCTGGCTGACCGAATACGAGATGACGCCGTAGATTCCGAGCGACGCGAGCACCAGCGCGAAGAGCGCGAACCCGCCGAGCAGCAGGACGACGAACCGCCGCGGAGAGACGGCCTTATCGACGAGCGCCTGGATGCTCCGGAAATCGTTGCCGGCGAGGTTGGGCTGCAGCGGCTTGAGCGCGGCGCGCAGTGCCGGCGCGAGCTCGGCGGGAGGCAGCGTGGTGCGCACGACGAGATCGAGCGACGACCAGTCGGCGGTCTGACGGATGGGCAGGTACATCTCCGACCCGGCCGCCTCTTCGAGGGCGAGATGGCGAACGTCGCCGACGACACCGGCGACGCGTCGTTCGCCGTTGACGCGCATGATTTTGCCGATGGCGTTTTCGCCTGGCCAGAGTGTGCGCGCGAGCGTCTCGTTGATGAGGATGACGGGTTCGCTGCCCACCGTATCGCGCACGGAGAAATCGCGGCCGGCGCGCAGTGGGATTCCCATCGCGCCCAGATAGCCATCGCTGACCACGCGCACAAACGCGACGGGGAATTTGCCTTTCGGATAGACCTGGCCTTTGGCCGGCGCGCCCCAACTGCGATTGCGGCCGAGCGGCAGCGCGTCGGAGAGTCCGGCGGCCTGGATGCCGCGGACCTCCTTCGCGCGGCGCAGGACTTCGTCGAAGTAGGCGTTCTGCTGGGCCTGCGTCTTGTACTGCGAATCGGGGTCGACGCGAACCGCGGCGGCGCGCTCGGGATGAAAGCCCATATCGACATCGAGCACGCGCAGAAAACTGCGGATGAGGAGTCCGGCGCCGACCAGAAGGACGCAGGCGAACGCGACTTCGGAGATGACGAGCGCGCTACGCAGCCAACCGCGTCCTCGCCCCTCGGTAGAGCCGCGGCTCGATTCCTTCAGCGCATCATGCAGGGCCGCCGCGGGAATGTGGAGCGCGGGCGCGAGTCCGAAAATCAATCCGGTCGCCACCGCCATCACGAGCACGAACGCAAGCGCCGTGAAATCCGTGCGCACATTGTGCAGCAGCGGAATGCTGATCGCTTCGAGGCTCGCAAGCGCCCGCGTCCCGGCGAGCGCGAGTACCAGCCCGAGAATCGCTCCGCAACTGGAAAGCACCAGGCTCTCGGTAAGCATCTGCCGGATGAGGCGGCGCTGCGCCGCGCCGAGCGCCATCCGGACGGCGATTTCCTTCTGCCGTCCGGCAGTGCGCGCGAGCAGCAGATTGGAGAGGTTCGCGCACACGATCAGCATCACCACGCAGACCGCGAATGCGAGCACTGCGAGTGCGGGACGGATGCGTCCGCTGACGTGCTCGGCGAGCGGTGCGAGATGTCCCTCGAACGTGTTCCGCTCCTGGTGGGCGCGCGTGATCTGCACGGCGAGCGCGCTGATTTCGGCCTGCGCGCTCCCGGGCGAAACTCCGGGCTTGAGCCGCCCGAGCATCGCCAGCGTGTTGCCCCAGCGATTCGTCTCCTGCGTCAGCGGGAATGGGAAGTAGAGATCGATATGGCTGCCGGGCGCGAATACCGACGCGAAATCGAAGGACTCCGGCATCACGCCGATCACGGTCACTGGCTCCTCGTTAATGGTCAGCGGACGTCCGACGATTTTCGGATCGGAGGCGAAGCGGCGTTCCCACAATCCGTGGCTGAGCAGGACCGCCTTCGGACCGTGCCACTTGCATTCATCGTCGTTGAATAGACGGCCTAACTGCGGTTGGACCCCGAGCAGCGGGAAGAAATTCTGCGATACGGGGACGCCGCTGAGCCGCACAGGCTCGCCTTCGCCGGTGAGTTTGTTGTCCCCCACACCGTAAAAGGCGAAGTAGGCGGCGATGTCCGTGAACGAACGGTTCTGCTCCTTCAAATCGAGGAAATGCCCGACCTGCGTTGTCTGGCCGGAGAGTCCGCTGGTATCGCGATTGGCGATCCAGACGAGACGCTCCGGCTGCTGAAACGGCAAGGGGCGCAGCAGCAGCGCGTTCACCACGCTGAATACCGTGGAGCTCGCGCCGATCCCCAGGCCGACGATGAGGATCGCGAACGTCGTGAAACCGGCATCGCGCCGGAGCGTGCGAAACGCGTAGCGAACGTCCTGAAGGAACATAACCTTCTTTGGACGCGGGGGTTGCCGGAAGGTTAGCCGGGGACGCGCGCGTCGTTATAGCAGCAGCCCGGATGTTGTTCTGTCCGCCGCGACAATTCCAATCGGTGAAGCGCAGACCGCAGTTGGCCGACGCGAAAAAATCCCTATTGACACCAATCACAAATTGCAATAGCATAATCACAGATTGCGATATGACGCTCGGTGAAAAACTTCGATACCTGCGGGAAGTGGAAGGAACTCTCCGCGGCCTGGACCGCGAACTCTCGCAAGTCGAGCTCGCGCGCCTGGTCCAGAAAGAGCTCGGAAAATCGATCAGCCAGAGCTACCTGTCGCAGATCGAAAGCGGCGCCCGGCCCCACCTGACGAACTCCACGCGCATGCTGCTGGCGCGATTTTTCAAGGTGCATCCCGGGTATCTCGTGGACGATCCCGAAGGCTTTCAGAACGAGCTGGTGAGCGATCTGGGAGCGGTCGA
>JAOAPT010000253.1 GCA_025463045.1 Candidatus Solibacter sp. | reverse complement strand
GCTGCGCGGTCTCGGCGAGAATGTTGCGCTCCGTGCCGATGTAGCTGGTGAGCGACATGACCATCTCTTCGCGGATCGGGTCGATCGGCGGATTGGTGACCTGCGCGAAGAGCTGCTTGAAGTAGTGGAACAGCGGCTGCGGCTTGTCGGAAAGACAGGCGAGCGGCGTATCGGTACCCATCGAGCCGATCGGCTCTTCGCCCTTCTCGGCCATAGGCGCGAGGATCATGCGGATGTCTTCGTCGGTGTACCCGAAGGCGCGCTGACGGCTGATCAGCGTGTGTTGATCGGTCCCGTGCTCCCGCGGCGGCTCGGCGAGCTGGTCGAGCGTGATCTGATTTTCCTTGATCCAGAGCTGATACGGATTGCGGCCGTACAGCGAGCGCTTGAGCTCCTGATCGCTGATGATGCGGCCTTCCTCGGTATCGACGAGCAGCATCTTGCCCGGCTGCAGGCGGCCCTTGAGTTTGACTTCTTCGGGCTTGACCGGGAGCACGCCGGTCTCCGACGACATGATGATCAGATCGTCCTTCGTGACCAGGTAGCGCGCGGGACGCAGGCCGTTGCGATCGAGCGTTGCGCCGATCGAGCGGCCATCGGTGAACGCGATCGCGGCGGGCCCATCCCAGGGTTCCATGAGGGACGCGTGGTATTCGTAGAACGCCGCTTTCTGCGGATTCATGTGCTCGTTTTTCGACCAGGCTTCGGGGATCAGCATGGCCATCGCGTGAGCGAGCGAGCGGCCGGACATCACGAGCAGCTCGAGCGCGTTATCGAAGGCCGCGGAATCGCTGCCGCCGGGCTGGATGATCGGGAAGAGTTTCTTGATGTCATCGCCGAACAGCGGAGAGGCGAGGATGGACTGGCGGGCGTGCATCCAGTTCACGTTGCCGCGCACGGTATTGATTTCGCCATTGTGCGCAATGTAACGGTAAGGGTGCGCAAGCTGCCATGTGGGAAACGTGTTCGTGCTGAAGCGCTGGTGCACAAGGCAGAGCGCGCTGATCACTTCGGGGTCGTCGAGTTCGGGATAAAAGTTCGCGATCTGCGGGGCGAGCAGCAGTCCCTTATAGATGATGGTGCGCGCGGACAGCGACGGCACGTAGAAGAAGCTTTTTTCCGGGATGTCGCTCTTGGCGATTTCGGCCTCGGCGCGTTTACGAACGAGGTAGAGCTTGCGCTCGAGCTGGTCCTCGGTCATGGCCTTGCCGCGAGCGACGAAGACCTGCTGTATGTAGGGCTGCGAGTTGCGTGCGACGCGTCCGATAGCGCCGCCATCGATCGGCGTATCGCGCCACCCCAGAACCGTGAGGCCTTCCTCGCGGACGATGCGTTCGACGACGCCTTCCGCGCGGAGGCGGGCCTGCGGCTCCACCGGGAGGAAGGTCATGCCGACGCCGTACTCGCCGGCGGGCGGCAGGGTAAAGCCGAGTTTGGCGCACTCGCGCGCGAAGAATTTGTGCGGGATCTGGATCAGCACGCCGGCGCCGTCGCCGGTCTCCGGATCGCAGCCGCAAGCGCCGCGGTGGGTCAGGTTGATCAGAACCTGAATGCCCTTCTTGATGATGTCGTGGGATTTCTGACCCTTAATATTAGCCACGAAGCCGATACCGCAGGCATCGTGTTCGAAACGCGGATCGTAGAGACCCTGCGCGGGAGGTAAGCCGCTACTCACAGTGTAGTCTTCCATTTGATTGTCTCGGGGGAACACCGCGCTCAGAGGGTAGTCCGGCAGCGGTTTTTCTACCAAAACGGCGGTTGCCTTATGGGTAGTGTACCAGCGTGCCTACTATTAGACAATAGGAAAATCTTTCACGGTTACAATTAGACCTTCTTATGCTATTATCGGCACGTGGTCTTCTGGGAACAACGTCTTTTCAAAGAGATAGCCGCTACTCGGAGCATGTCTAAAGGGGCTGAACACTGTGGGGTTAGCCAGTCGGCAGCTAGCCAGCACGTACAGGAGGTGGAAAAGCGCCTGGGCGTGATCCTGCTGGATCGCAGCAAACGCCCGCTCGAACTGACGCCGGCAGGCCGTCTCTATCAGGAGTTCTGTCGTGAAATTCTACGGCGCGAAGAGGAGTTCACGCTCTCGCTCGAATCGCTCAAAGGCGCGGTGGAAGGCACGGTCCGCGTGGTCTCGATCTACTCGACGGGGCTGAGCGAGATGAGCCGCTTGCGCGAGGAATTCGCGGTGAAATATCCGACTGCGCAGCTCCACGTCGAGTATATGCGGCCGGACAAGATTTACGACGCGGTGCGCAAAGACACGGCCGATCTCGGGCTCGTGAGCTATCCGGAATCGAGCCGCGAGATTGCGGCGATTCCGTGGCGCGAGGAGGAGATGCACGTCGCGCTGCCGCCTTCGCATCCCTTCGCGACGCGCGAGGAGATTTATCCGCTGGATCTCACCGGGCAGGACTTTATCGGGTTCGATGAGGATCTGCGGATCCGGCGCGAGCTCGATCGTTTCCTGCGCGCGCACGGCGTGGAAGTCAACGTCGTGATGCAGTTCGACAATATACAGATGATCAAGGAAGCGGTCGCGCTCGGGTCAGGAATCAGTCTGCTGCCGGCGCGGACGATGCAGGCCGAAATCGAGCAGGGCCGGCTGGTGGCGGTGAAGCTGCATGCGCCCGACCTGGTGCGTCCGGTCGGGATCGTGCATCGGAAGCGAAAGAAATTCAACAGCGCGACGCGCGCGCTACTCGGCATGCTAGTAGGCGGCACGGTCTCGTAGACTGCCGAGGGTCGACGCCGCGAAGGATGGCCGAGCGCATCCCCGAAGAGCACACGAATTCGAGCGCGGGAAGCGTTGCCCCTTCGCACCGCTCAGCGCTTCCCTGAAAATAACACGCCAACAAGCATCGTGTGAAGAAGTCCGTTGAAGAACCCTCCAATCCACGCCTACCACGTCAGCAAGTGTTCCCCGCCGA
>JAOAPT010000251.1 GCA_025463045.1 Candidatus Solibacter sp. | reverse complement strand
GGCAGATGGTTGTGATTGCGACCGGCGTTGGGTCAAATGCGACGCTGGTTGCGTTCGGGCTGGGAGAGAAATCTGCGAGGTAGATATGAAACGGCGAAGTTTCTTTCAATGGCTTTCATCCACGGTTCTCGCATTTGTCGCTCCGGGACGTGTGCGGGCGCAAGTGGGAGCGGCACAGATGCGCGAATTGGCCGCCGTGGTGCTTCCCGAGTCGCTGGGGCGTGCGCGCACGGATGAGGCGGCCGACAAGTTCGCGCGCTGGATGCGCGACTATCGGCCCGGAGCGGAGATGGCTTGCGGGTACGGTTTTCCGCGCGCGCAAACCGTGCCGGCCAGTCCCGCGGCGAATTATACGGCGCAACTGAGTGCGCTGGAGGCTGCGGCGTCGGCGAAGGGAACTGCCTTTTCCAAACTGAATGCGGCCGCGAAGAAAGCAATTGTGGAAGCGGCGCTACAGGCCGTGAAGGTGGATCGCGTGCCAGTGCGACCGAACGGGCAACATGTCGCGTCCGACCTGATGAGCTACTTCTATAACAGCAGCGAAGGTCAGGATTTCCTCTACGGCGTCGCCATCAAACGCGACGATTGCAGAGGGCTTGCCACGTCGGCCGATCGTCCCAAGCCAATTTAGGAAGGATACATAAGATGCCCGTGTATGAGAGCGACATTTGCATCATTGGAGCCGGGATCAGCGCAGCGATGCTGGCACAAAAGCTGGCGGAACTGCGGCCGGGGTTATCGATTACGATCGTGGAGGCGGGACGATCGCTGTTTGACCAGGAGAACCGGTTCAAATATCGGGACCGCAACATCAAGTATGGCGAGAACCCCTGGCCGGGCGATTTCATCGAGGACCAGGCGGCGGAAGGAAATGTCTCCCGAACGATGGCCGTCGGCGGACTCGCGCTGCACTGGGGAGGCACTTGCAACCGCTTCTCGGAAGAGGATCTCCGGCTCAAATCGATGTACGGTCTCCACGTCGATTGGCCCATCGAATGGGCCGACCTGGAAAAACACTATTGTGAGGCCGAGCGGCGGCTGGGCGTATCGGGCGAGCCCAGCCCTTTTCCGGGCGACCAGCGGTCCGAACCGTATCCGATGCCGCCCATGCCGCTGACATGGAGCCTGCAAAAACTCAAGGAATGGGGCGACAGCAGCGGCATTCCATTTCAGGGGATCCCGCAATCAAAGAACACGGTTCCGTACGACGGCAGGTCCGTCTGCATGCGCTGCGGGACCTGCGACATCTGCCCCACGGGCGCCCGCTACTCGCCTGATTTTACGTTCAAGCGCCTGCTGGCGGAAAAGAAAATCGCACTTCACGACCGGACGTTAGTCAGGAAGCTGGTGCTGGACGATTCGAAGCCGGCGGTGAGGGTTGCGGAAGCGGTCCATCGCGATCGCCCGGGCGAGAAAGTGGAGTTCCGTGCGCGCGTGTTTGCGGTCGCCTCCGGTTATACGTGGAGCCCGCACCTCCTGTTGCTTTCGGCCTGCTCGAGATTCCCCAACGGTCTGGCGAACCGCCACAATCAGGTCGGGAAATTCATGAACGGCCACGGATTCATCTCGTCCATCATCGAATTGAACGCCGACATCTATCCCGGAATGAATCCGACGTTTGGACTCATCTCGCGACAGTTCTTCCGATGTCCCCCTGATCAACCGTACGTTCGGCACGATCTCCGGATTTGGGAGCATTTCCGGCAGCCGCCGCGCATCAAGGACGAAGGTGGCCGCGTGCTGCTGGGCGAAGACGTCGTCAAGGACTGGCGGAAGCGAGCGAATCGCGGCGCGGCGCGCGTGCGCGCATACTACGATGTGCATCCGGCCGAGAACAGCGAATTGACGCTCGATGCGAGCAAGCGGAATCATTACGGCGATCCGATGCCCAAGGTCGTGCATCGCCCCGACGCAGAGACCGCGGCGCGGCTCGGCGCCACGAAGCAACATATTTCCGATGTATTCGCGCGGCTGGCGCGTGCCCAGGACGCGAAAATCGTCTCGAGCAGCGCAGGGAACTACCTCGACCATCCGGCCGGCGGGTGCCGTATGGGCACGAATCCGGCAGCCAGCGTCTGCGACAGCTTCGGGCGTACGCACGATCATGAAAACCTGTTCGTAGTCGGAGCGCCGACGCTTCCCACCGCGGGATGCACGAACGGAACCCTGACCTTCGTCGCGCTCACCCTTCGCTCCGCGCAAGAGATCGCCAGAAGCTTCCCGGTGCGGACGGGAGCGGTTATGGAAAGGAATCGCCAACTGGCGTGACGGCACTGCGCAAGATTTATCGCGTCGAGTTTCAGGACGAAACGTTTTACGCGCTGGGGGACGGCGGCCGGTTGCGGCGTGTAGCAACGTCGATTTTTGACGGTTGTGCGGTTACCGGGCCGGAGATGGCAATGGAGGAGGTTCGGCTGCTGTGTCCGGTAAGGCCCAGCAAGATCATCGGAGTGGGCTTCAACTATCGCGATCCTGGAAACCCAGGGGAGCGGCCTGTTCCCAAAGAGCCGCTGCTATTCCTGAAGCCGCCGACAACGCTGCTCGACCCACACGGCGTGATCCGCTGGCCGACACTCTCCCAACGGGTCGAGTTCGAAGGGGAGCTTGCGGTTGTAATCGGCAGGGAGGCCAAAGACGTTCCGGCGGATCGCGCGCTCGATTACGTTCTTGGCGTTACCTGCATGAATGACGTGACCGCGCGAGACCTGCAAGCCGTCGATGCGCAGCTTACGCGCCCCAAGGGATTCGATACGTTCGGGCCGGCCGGTCCGTGCATCGCTTGCGGACTCGATCCGGACCGGCTGGGCATTCGGACGCTGGTGAATGGCGAGGTGCGGCAGTCGTCCACGACG
>JAOAPT010000250.1 GCA_025463045.1 Candidatus Solibacter sp. | reverse complement strand
GCCCTTGTTGCTCATCGTGAGCACGCCGGCCTTATTGACTTCGAACCAACCCTGCAGCCAGTCGTGAAGCATGCCGGACTCGCCGGCGAGGCTGGAAATGCTCGTACTCCAACTGAAGGGGATCGCCGGAAGTTCCGACGTCATGTAGTTGATGAAGAAGCTGAAGATGCCGGCCTGGGCGGCGACATAGAGGAACTGCGCGGCGACCGCCAGGACGAAATGTGGGTGCGCCCAGATCGACTTGACCACGCCGGGCGCGGCGTCATCCAGGTGGTAATCGTCTTCCGCTTTGATATCGGGAATATTGGAAAAGTAGAACACCACGGCGAGCACGATGACGACGACGGCGATGCCGAGGTACGGGATGTAGAGCGTCTGACTGCCGGTGCTGACGCCAGCGGCATCCTTACCATAGAAAAACATGCTGCCCACCATGGGGCCGAGGATAAAGCCGATGCCGTTGCAGGATTGCGCGAGATTGATACGCGTCGCGGCGAATCGCGGATCGCCGAGCACGGTAGTGTACGGGTTAGCGATGGTCTCGAGAAATGTCAGGCCGGTGGCAATCGCGCAGACGCCCACCAGGAAGGCGACGAACGCAGTGGTCGGCGAGACGCCGCCGGAGTGCACCATGGCGTTGATGTGGGTAGCGGGGATAAACCAGAATCCGCCGACCGCGACGATCAGCAGGCCGACCACGATGCCGCCCTTATAGCCAAGCTTGGTTGCCAGCACGCCGGCCGGCAGCGACATCAGAAAATAACCGAGATAGTGCGCGAACTGCACCCAGGCGGATTGCGATTTGCTCAATCCCAGTTCTTCCTGAAAGTGCTTGTCCATCACATCGATCATTCCGTTGCAGAAGCCCCACAGGAGGAACAACGAGCTGACCAGGATGAAGGTGAACATCAGGTTCTGTCCGTCGTCGGTGACGAACATGCTCCGCTTCTTGTCCGGGGTCATGGTTGGCAAACTAGTGCTCATGGTTTGCACACGATTCTATCAGCCAGCCTGCGTTAGCGGGAAATATGGGACGAAATCCTTGACTTCGTCCCATAGTGCGGCTAGAACTCGATCTTCAGGCCGAGTTGGATGACGCGCGCGCTTTCGCCGGTCTGGATGATGCTCTGCGTGGTTGGCGGCGCGACCGTGGCGCAGCAGGTCTGCGAGAAGACCGCGGAGGTGATCGCGGGACTGCCGACGCTGGCGTCGCGCGGGTTGTCGAAGTTCGGGTGATTGAACGCGTTGAACGCCTCGGCGCGGAACTGCACGCGGACGCGTTCCGTGATGTCGAAACGTTTGATTGCGCTGAGGTCGAGATTCCAATACGGCGCGGCGCGGAAGATGTTGCGGCCCGCGCCATCCGAACCCGGAGCGGGGAAGGCGAAGACCGGGCCGACGAGTCCCTGATCGAAAACGACAGGTCCGGCGATGCCTGGCAGATTCTGGTATTTGACCTCGGGCTTCGGACCGATGACGTCGGCGCGCGAAGTGTGCGAGTTGTTCGAGGTGCGGACGCCGCTATACACGCTGAACGGTTCGCCGCTCATGTGCGTGTAGAGACCGTTGACGCTCCAGCCGCCGAAGACCTGATTGACCACGCCGTGCGCGCCGCCCAGGAAATGCTTGCCCTTGCCGAAGGGGAGATCGTACACCGAGTTGACGGTGATGACGTGAGTGCGGTCGAAATCGGAGAGTCCGCGCTCGTTGCGCCAGTTGCGGATGTTGGCCGCGGTGCGTCCGCCGGTCGTCGTCAGGCCGCCGCCGGAAGAGGCGCCGACGGGATCGGTGGAGCCATCGTCGATCGACTTGCTGAGCGAGTAGGCGAGCCCGAGCAGGAGTCCGCCGCTGAAGCGCTTGCGAAGCGTGGCCTGCATGGCGTGATAGTAAGAATCGCCGCCGGCATCGATGTAGGTGATGGTGCTGAACTGCTGATTGGGACGCAGGTGCGCGGCGAGGGTGGTCTGTTCGATGCGTCCGGCGAAGTTGCCCGCGGCGTTCTGCGCGAGATCCGTCAGGGTGGTGCTGGAGTTGACGAAGGCGTTGGTGAGAGTGCCGGAGGTGACCAGCGGGACGGGCGTGCCGGTGAGTCCACTGGGGCAGCCGCTGCCATCGGGATTGCACTTCGCGGCGACGTTCTGCTGCATCGCGAGGAAGCTGGGCAGAATGGGAGCGGCATCGATCTGGTTGATGTCGTAGGAGCGCAGCAGGCGCATGCCGCGCTTGCCGACGTAGCCGACCTGCGCGAGAAAGCCCATCGGCAGTTCGCGCTGGATATTGAGATTCCATTCGTGCACGGTCGGCATCTTCAACTGCGGATCGAAGACGGCGAGCGCGGGCGCGTTGCTGGAAAGCTGGAGCGGCGGCGTCAGGAAATTCGCCGGCTGCGTGCTGGGCGGCGCGAGCTGTGTGGGAAAGCCCTGTGCGATGCGCACGTCGGGAACGGCCTGGCATCCGGGAGTCGTGGTGCCGCCGGGAACAGAGTTGCACTGCAGCGTGATGCCGGGAACCTTGCCCGAAACGGCGGTCACCTGGAAGGAGGAGAGCGGGTCGAACGAGATGCCCCAGCCGGCGCGGATCACAGTCTTATCGCCGGTGCCGGGAGACCAGGCAATGCCGACGCGCGGGCCGACGGCGCTGAGATTGCTGTTCTGATACCAGGTGTCGGCGTGCTGAAAGCCGACCAGGCCGGGATTGTTGACCACGGGGCCATTCGGCACGTAGGCGCGTCCGCCGGATTCGGTGGGCGGCCGGTTGATCTCCCAGCGCAGGCCGTAGTTGAGCACCACATTGCGGCGCAGCTTCCATTCGTCCTGAATGTAGAAATCGTACTGCTTGATGCGTACCCCCTGATCCCACAACGTGACGGCGTTGCCCGAGAGGAAGGGCAGGTACGCGTTCGACTTGATATCGCCGAGGAAGACCTGGCCAAGGCGCGCGGGAATGCCAAGCACGTCGTTGATCGTGCCGAGCAGGCGCGTGTTATCGGTAGCGTTGATGCCGCCCGCTGTGGAGGTGGCGAGCGACGGCGTAGTGAAACCCGTGGGCGGACGCGTGGTGGCGCTGAACTGCAGCGACGGCGTCACGTTGATGCCGCCTGGCTGGCCGCGCTGATCATTGTGTTCGTAGAGCCGGGCGTTGGCGCCGATCTTGATGACGTGCGCGCCCTTGATGATGCTCAGGTTGTCGATGAACTGCGGCGTGGTGACGGCGCGGAAGGTGCGCGGCGTATTGATGTAAGGAAGCGAGGCGTTGGCGAACGAGTAAGGCGGTGCATTGGGATACGCGGGATTCGCTTCGCCCTGCGTGAACAGAAAAATGAAGCGCGAGAATCCGGTAGTGAACTCGTTGACCACGCGCGGCGAGAAGACGCGGCGGTAGCTGATCGCCAGGTTCTTGGTGTTGCGGAAGACCTCGCCGAGCGGTGGGAATCCGGGGAAGACTTGCGGACGGCCGTTCAGCGGATCGCCTTCGAGAGTGTTGTAGTGACCCATCAGGAAGCGTACGAAGATGGTGTTGTTCTCATTGAAGGTGTGATCGACGCGGTACATGAAGTTGGGCCCGCGGAGCTGTGTCGGCGGATTCCAGAGATACGTCGCGGTATTCAAGCCATCGCCCGCTGCTGCGTAGTTATTGGGCGTCGGATAGCTGCCGAACAATTTGGCGATCGTCGGATCGACGCCGATTCCCTTGGGATCGGCGGCTGCGAAGTTATAGCTCGCGACGCAGTTCAGATCGGTGGAGCTGCCGCAGTTGCGGACGCCCGCGGCGAGCTGCCCGGTCTGCGGATCGACGAGGGCCGGCAGGTTGCGGGTCACGCGCTGGCCGTTGACCACCTGCGGGTTTGCGGTATCGGCCTTCCAATAGCGATACGTTCCGGAGCGTGCCGTGGGCGTGTAGAGAATCGGCAGGCCGAAGGTCTGATCGATGGGCTGATTGAAGTTGATCTTCTGGTCCGCCCAACTAAAGAAGAAGAAGGTCCGATTCCTGACGATTGGGCCGGAGAGTTGCGCGCCGTACTGGTTCATCTTGATGATGGGCTTCGGCGTGCCGTTGGCGTTCCCGAAGAAATCGGCTGCGTTGAGACTGGTGTTGCGGAAGAATTCGAATGCCGTGCCGTGGAAGGCATTCTGTCCGCTGCGCGTGCCGATGTTGATGTTGGCGCCGCTGTTGCGGCCTTCTTCGGGCGAAGGATTGCTGGTGGTGACTTTGTATTCCTGAACGTTATCGGGCGTGAGTCGATAGAGGTTGGACAGCGGATTGGGGACGGTGGATTCGTTGGCCTCGATGCCGTCGATGGTCACGTTGAAAGCGCGATCGCGCGAGCC
>JAOAPT010000213.1 GCA_025463045.1 Candidatus Solibacter sp. | reverse complement strand
CAGGAGGGTAGCGACGGCGTCCTACATCTTGTGCGTGAATTTTGAGCCGTGGCCTCTCATCTGAAGGCAGATGAGATTGTCCAATCCGAGTTCGATCACCTCAATCTGGGCGCAGCCGACAAGGAGTTGGTCGAGGTGACCGCAGCAAACCATGCCGCGCAAACGTTCACTGCGGTCTTGACGAAGAATCATTTGATCGGTGCCAACGTCCGACGTCGTACAGCCTGGTTTTCGGTTGGCTTTCTGGCGACGCTCTCGATAACCACAACATCAATTTCTGCCTTACGCCGCTCGAGTCGAAGACCGAGCCGGGCGGGGGAGGGTGAAGGGGCGCGGGGGCCCGGCTGGCCTGGCCGAATGGAGGTGAAAGAGTTGCCTAGCTCGCGACGCAACAACCAGCAACTTCACACGTTCTCCGGCACCACGAACCCCTTCCGGTACTCCCGCGTGAACATCCGATTCGCCTCCGCATCGCCCGTACACGAGTAACTCGCCGCATCGAACCGCAGCGACCGCCCCAATCGATACGAAATATTCGCCAGATGCACCAGCGTCGTCGAGATCGCGCCTTCGTCGATCGGCGCGTGCAGGTCCGCCCACTTCCGACTCCGCACCGCGCCGATAAAGTTACCCCAGTGATTCCCCATCAGCTCCGCCGACGACGATCCGGGCCCGGGAGTCTGCTCGCGCCCCAGCCACGACTCGTACTTGTGCGAGTCCTCATCCCACATCGAAAGGTATCCCTTCGAGCCGTAAAACGTCGTCCCCACTGTATTGCCGGGCTTGGGTTCGCCGATGCCGGCCTCGTGATTCGACATCCAGTGACGGACTTCGAACACCAGCATCTTCTTCGCCGCGCCCTCGCCGAATTCGAAGGTCGCCGTCAGCGTGTTCGGCGTCTCCTGATCATCCTCGAACATAAAGTGCCCACCGACCGCGCTGACCTTCGTCGGATACTTCACTCCCAATCCCCAGCGCGCCATGTCGATTTGATGAATCCCCTGATTCCCCAAATCGCCGTTGCCGTATGCCCAGAACCAGTGCCAGTTGTAATGCAGCCGGTTCGCCGTGTATTCGTGCTGCGGCGCCGGCCCCAGCCAGAGATCGTAGTGGACGCCGGGCGGCACCGCTTCCACCGGCTTGCGCCCGATCGTATCCCTCCATTTGAAGCACAGCCCGCGCGCCATGTACACATCGCCGAGCAGCCCCTCGTTGATGTGTTGCACCACCTGCCGTCCGACACCCGACCGCTGCTGGCTGCCGTGCTGCACCATCCGTCCGTACTTCCGCGCCGCCGCGACGATCTGCCGCGCCTCGAACATATTGTGCGAGCATGGCTTCTCCACATACACGTCCTTCCCCGCCTGGCACGCCCATATCGTCTGCAGCGTATGACTATGATTCGGAGTGGCGATCGAAATCGCATCGATCGACTTGTCTTCCAAAAGTTTCCGCAAATCGGTGTACGCCGCGGGACGCTTTCCCTTCGCCTTCTCGATCGCGGCGACCTGCGCATTCAGCACGGCCTCGTCGATGTCGCACAGCGCGGCGATTTCCACATTCGCCATCTCACTGTACGCGCGAATGTGGTCCTTGCCCCTGCCGCGAAAGCCTACGCACGCGACTCGCACCGTGTCGTTGGGACTGGCGAGTGCGCTGGAACGAATTGCCGCACCCGCCGCGATTGCCGACTTGAAGAAGTATCGTCGATCCATGCCAGCTAGTGTAGTCCCAATGCTCTCCTCCGTCGAAATCCCCGCTCCCGACAATCCGGATCCTGCGATCAGCGGCACTCCCGTCGAAGGCTCCGGTGCCGCGCTAGCGCTCTTCGTCGACTGTCATCGTATTGGGCCATTTGCAGGGTGCCCTCTTCGCGCATGATTCCCGCCAATCGAAGGAGGGTATCACCAGAGGTAAGAGTGACCGTTGACGAGAGGAGGCAGAGGCCCGCGAATCCTCAATTCAGAAGGAGGAAGTCAGCGACAGTAGCTGTGAAGAATTGGATATCCAATCCTGCATGCGGTAATCACGTGATTGTCGAGGCGGGTCGCCTAATTCTCGACCGGTAGTTTGGCCTGATCGATGACCAATACTTGCACCGGTCCCTTGGTCGCTTCCAACCTCAACCCGAGTTGTTCCCGGAGCGCCGCAAACAGATCGGGCTTTGACGGCGGATCCGCGGCGCCCGCCGGCACCTGCCCGCCGAATTGACTCTCGTCCGGCGTCCATTCCAGATCGAAATCATACCGCCCCGTGAGCCCCGTCCGGTCCACAATCGGGCGATCGATTACAGCCCGTTGCATCATCGCAGCGAACTGCTCCATGGTTGCGTTCCGCGCCGGAAGCAGAACGCGTCCCGGGAAAATCCGGTTGATGAGCACCGGATTCGCATCCGATGGCATCGTGCTCTCCTTCATTCTTGGTCCGCCCTTTTCGATCACGAGCGCGTACAGCGGAAGCTCTTTCTGCTCGCGATGGAAGGTCAGCTTAAAGCGGTCCGCGAGAAGGGAGCGAAGCATCGACATCTGCTGGTCGAGATTCGGTCGGATTTCACCCGGCGTCGCCGCCGTAATATCGTAATGCTCGGAATCGGTCCACGACGCGCCGCCCACCACTGCGCGCGGCGGCAGATGATACGCCGCCATCACCAGTCCTCTTAGCGTGTAATTCTTCGCCGAAAACCAGTGGGCGCTTTGCATCGTCATGAACCTGCCGCCCTGGTTGTCGGCCGCGGTTGGCTTGATCGTCGCCGCATCGAATGTCTCAAATGCGGGAGGAGGTGCCGTCGATTGCGCCACCACGCCACCGGCTGCGACGAACATCACCGCGATCACCTTGCTCGTGCTCACTCCCATGCTCCTACCGCTACCAGGGCATTATCCCCGATCAAAGGCGCGCGCGCAGCAGGGCTCAGCGATTCGCCGGTGCGGCCACCCCGCGCTGCGCAATCAGGTTCGCGTAGTATTCCTCGCGATCCAGCAGCGGAGTCATATCGTCG
>JAOAPT010000155.1 GCA_025463045.1 Candidatus Solibacter sp. | reverse complement strand
GACTGTGGCACCTGAAGCGGTGAAGTCAATCCAGTGAAGCGCAATGGTCAAACGCCCTCTCGGCGGCCTGATCACGCTTGAGATCCGGAAGCGCGATCGAACCAGGCGAAGGCGTTTGCGCCGCTGCCGTCACGCAAATACGCGATTGTCACCCATGCCCATATTGGCTACCGCGCTCCGGGCCCTGCTCTTGTTGGCCGCGAGCCGGGCGCTCACGACGACCGGCCATATGCGGTGGTATCTGCTGTCTGCCGTTGAGGTCACAAACGCACGAAGGCGCCGGACCGAGTCCGGCGCCTTCGAAAAGAAACGGTCTTCATACCTTCGCGCACCGTTCCGCTGTGCGCGTACGTTGCTTACTAGCGGCTCTGTAGATAGGCCTGAACCGCCTGGTATATGTCCAGGCGGCCATTGCCGAGAGTCTTGTCTATATACTTCGCGTGCGCGAACGCCTGGGAAGCGTGTTGCTGGTCGCTCTGATGGACGTCCAGCAGCAGAGCCGCCGCCCCTGCTACAAACGGCGTGCTGAAAGATGTGCCCCAGACGGCCGCATAGGTCGAGAATGGATACAACGTCACGACCCCCTCGCCCGGCGCGGCAACCCACACCAGACGTTGTCCGTAATTCGAGAACGAGGATCGTAGATCGGAATTGGAAGTCGAGGCCACGCCCATTACTACCCCGTTGTAGCCCGCCGGGTAGACGATCGTATCCTTACCCTGGTTGCCGGCCGCCGCCACGCTGATCACACCATTGAGCTCGGCGTAGACCAGCGCCTGGTACAGTTCCGCCGATGAGGAATCGAAACTGAAGCTCATGTTCAGGATTCGCGCCTGGTGGCGAACCGCGTAATAGATCGCTCGGATGATGTCGGACGCGTAGCCGGTGCCGTCGGCACGGAACGCCTTCAGCGGTAGAATCAGCGCTTTCGGGGCTACCAGGTGGATCACGCCCGATACCATGGTTCCGTGCCCAAAGCCCTGATACTTCGGTTGATTCAGTTGACTCGCCGAATACGTATCGATTACGGCGGTGGTGGATTGGTTGACTTCCGCCGGGTTCGTCTGATCGATGACCGCCGTCGTCGACTGGCCTATGTCGCCCTTCTCATCCGCGGATGCTCGATTGCGCGTGAAGTCGTACCCGGGCAGAAGTACGTTTGACAGGACCGGGTGGGTGGCGTCGACGCCGGTATCGATCACCGCGACGATGCCTGTCCCCGCCACCCCGAACGTGCCCTGTGCCGCCGACACGCGGGTGATCGCTGCGGCCGGTTGGTTCACGTAGCCCCGCCGCACCGTGGCGCCATAATAACTCACCGGCGTCTTATCGTACAGCGCTGGTGGAACATCGGCCTGAGAACCCGCCAACGTCTGCCCGATCGTGTCTAGTTCCACGGTGACAATGCCCGGCAGAATTCGCAGCCGCGCGGAGATATCCAGGGGGCTGGTTAGCAGGAAAAGTTGCCCCTTGTCATCGCCAAGTCCATACTCCACATTGCAGCCGAGTATCCGGCACACAGTGGTAAGTAGCTGCCCTCCGATACTGGTTCGTACGATAAGTCGAGTGGCGGCATGGACGGGCGCGGCCGTCATTGCGCAAAACAGTAGGATCGCAAGCACCCGGCCCGCAAAGCGCGAAAAGGTACGGGGATGGAGTTGTCTGGCAGAGAGTATCATAATGATTTCACCTGTTAGGAGTATTGAGTGTCTGGTTCCTCAGCGCGGTTCTTCGCCGCCATCATCACCGGGAATGGGAGAACGAGAAGCGTTTCGCGTGCCACGTTGACGGTGACCAGGCGCGGATAGCCGCCGGGGAATTTCAGTTCGAATTCGCCGAACTGGTTGGCCGAGGTGCGCGACAATTCGGTGCTGCCGTCGTCGCGCAGAATTCTAATCAAGCTGCCGGTATAGACGCGATCGGGTTCCAGCTGATCGAGCATCTGGCCGGTGACCGTAATCGCATCCGATTCCGGCCTCGCGTTGACACGGAGGTCCAGCATCCAGCGTCCGTCCCGGAAAAGCAGGTGCGTGGCCGCCATTCCATGGCTCCGGACCCCGGCGGGCGCGAGTTGCGCCGAAACACTGGATACCAGCCGAGCCACCCGCACCACCAGGCCCCCGGAAAAATTCGGTGTGGGGGTCGCCGCGAACAACGCCTTGGCGCATCGTACGGCCGATTTCGAAGGCGCAAATCCGGCCTCCCGGCCCGCGAGGTCCAGCACGGTCCGCCACATGGCCAACACGCCCGCGCAGGCGTCGCAGTCAACCAGATGCCGCCCCATGTCCGGCGCCAGACCGCCGAAAACGCGGCCTCGCGCAAAATCGCTCCAATCTTCTGTGCTGTAGTGGTTCATGGTTTCCCTCAGCAAGACTCACGTACGGTACATAAGAGCGGCAGCATCGCTAAATGATATAGCCCCGAATGTGAAATCTTGTTCATCGAAGACCACCTTGCGGACCTACCCATTCGCCCCTCCCACCAGGACCAGCGGAGCCCAGAAATAAGGATGCGGCCATTGCTCCCGGATATCGGCCATCGCTCCCCGCAACGCTGAGGCCGCCGGTTCGCCCGCCCGAAGCCGCGAATAGAACGATTTCATCAGTTCCGCCGTTGTCCGGTCCTGCACGTCCCAGAGCGAGAGCAGGACCGATCGTGCGCCGGCATGAAACAGCCCTCGGACCAACCCGAGCAGTTCGTCTCCCCGCTCCACCACATTCAGGCCGGTGCTGCATCCGCTCAAAGTAATCAGTTCCGCCGGTAATCGGAATTGATAAAGATCGAATAGTGTAAGTAACCCGTCTCCCAGTCGAATGGCCGAAAACATGGGATTGTTCGGATCGTACTTCCCATGCGTGGCGAGGTGAATCAGCCGGCTGGAAGGGCCGAGCTCCGCCAGCGCTCGCCGGCTCGCGTCCGCGCCCAAGAGCAGCTTAGCGTCGCCCAGCGCCGCCGCAACCATCGCGGCTTCTTCGTCGATCAGCGGCGCGCGTTGATCGGAAACGCCCAGCACCAGCGGCCTGCCTTCCGCCGCAACCGGCTGCTTGAGGCAAAGCGCATAGATGCTGGCGCTCGGCGCGTAGCTCACCGTGAACTCATCCATCAGGTGTTGGCTGCCGTCCCACAGGGCATGCCAGGGAAGCTGGTGCAGGCATTCATGTGGCGCAATGACTAAACGATTGCCCCGCAGGTGCCGGCGCAAAGGTCTCACCAGCACGTCGTACAATTGCCCGAGTTGGCTGGTGATAGCCCTGAGCATAGACTCCTGGAAGACTGCTGTATACGCGGCACCCAGCCTGAACTTGGAGAGTTGAAACCGCAGCATCCGGACCATAGGCTCCACCTCGGACATGCTGCCAAGCTCCACCACCTCCATGGACTTCCCCGTGATTACCGCTGCAATTAGCACTTCGCCCGCACGAAAATACTCCACCACAACCGCATCCGGGTGCAGTGCCGCCTGTACCGCCTCTACCGGGAGTGCCGGCGCCGAGTTCACGGATGCGCGCGAGCCTTTCGCCTCGGCCGCCTCGCGCGATAACCGAAGGAGCTGCTTCTCCCGGTCGCCGGCCTCGGCTTCCAGCACCTGGAGTTGCCGCGGGCTCGCTTCGGGATCGAATTGCACCGCCTCGATCCGGTGGTAATACCAGTTCAGCTCCTCCCGCAGTTCGTGCATCCGCGCAGCGGCTTCGCCCGTTTCGGCATCTTCCAGTCGGGCTCCCGCATTCCCCATCAGGTCCCGCAAACTCCTCGACTTGGCCCCTTCTATGTACTCAAAAATCTTGCGAGCGTCGGAATTTCCGGATTGACGAAGGGACATCCGAACCAGACCTTCATAGACGTCCACCTTGTTCTTCATGAACCCGATCTTGAGTTCGTCGCTGCGCAGCAAGATCCGCGCGAACTCTACCGACGCCCGCGCGGCTTCATAGAACTCCATCGCCCGGCCGTCATTCCCCGCTGCCTCTTCGATTTCCGCCATCAGAAGCTGTACGCGATAGACCAGACGGCCGCCGCCGGGAGCGTTCGTCTTCAACGCGGCCTCGCAGTAGCCTCGCGCAGATACCGTGTCGTTTTCCCGGAGGCAAATCTCCGCGAGCAACAGATTGCATAGAAGCTGTTGGACCGCCAGCCCGCTGGAAACGAAAAACTCGAGCGCGCGCAGCCCGTGCGCGCGAGCATCCGCAACATTTCCCATCTGCAGTTTCAAATGCCCCTGCGACAGATCGATGACGGAAGGCCAGACCCAGTTGTTCTCCCGAACGAACATCTCCCGCGCTTTGCCAAACGCATCGAGAGCCTCGTCGTACCTGGACCGCCGGGCCAGCGCAATGGCATGGTTGGCCAGACACTTGGCGGCCTCGTACATCATCCCCAGGTTTTGAAACTGCGTGAAGGCTTCATTCGCCACCTCGGAAGCTTCCTCGCTGAGGTTTAGCTCCAGATAGATGTCGGACTGATCCATGCAACACAGCGCGCGATGATATGCATCTCCGCTCCGGCCCGCCAATTCGTACGCAGCCCGCAATCCCTCCAGCCCGCGCACGTATTCCCCCCGAAGGTAATACAGGTACGCCACGTTATAATCCGCCTGGATTACCAGGGCCGGCATGCCGTGTTCTTCACAATAAGTTCGCGCCGCCTGGTGAGCCGCCAGGGCCCGTGGAAAATCGTTGAGCCCGATCAGACAGACAGCCATGTTGTGCAACGCGGCGCCGATGGCCTCCACGTCCCGTGTGGGCAGTAACTGCCGGTACGCTTGATCGTACGCGTCGAATGCCTCCGCCAACCGGTCCTGGCGATGGTAAATGTTCGCCGCGTTGAGTTCCAGACGCGCCAGCCTCAACGTGTCGCCCGCGGCGCTGAAGATGGCGCGAGCCCGCGCCGCCCAATTCGTCGCCCGCTCGTATTGCCCCAAACGGATTAACGGCTGAATGGCGGAGCTCAGCGTGCGCCCGATCTCCACATCGTTCCCCCGACGCTCATAGAGTTCGATGGCTTGCTCGTACAGTTCGACCGCCTCGCGATTTTGATTCCCGAACCACAGCGCGTTAGCCTTCGCCCGAAGTCCGCGCGCCACCGGCTCCTCGCCGCCCACAGCCCGACCCACCGCCAGCGCCGCTTCTGCCAAACGCAGACATTCGTGAACATCCACCCGCGCCTTCTCGCGCGATAGGTCGGCGAGCTTGTCGACGGTCTGCGGGCTGAGGAGCTGCCGGCTGGCCAGAACCCGGATCAATCCGGCGGCGTCTCTCGCCTCACCCGTGTCTGCCAGGACGCGCGCGAGCGCGTCCGAGTCATTTGTGATGGCGCTCATCGGAAACCCGCGCCTTCCAAGACATGCCGTAACCGGTCGAGGCACTTCTTGCGAACAAAACCCACGGAGCCAGCCGCCACCCCCAAGCTGGCAGCGACCTGCTGATAGGGCACCGGCACGTTTTCATAGAAAAGCAATCGAATCAGTTCCCGGCATTGCGGCGTGGCCTGCCAAACGGCGTCGCGTAAGGTTTGTTCCTGTAACGCCTCAACCAGCAGGCTCTCGGGAGTCTCGTGGACGGCGAAGTATTTGTCCACCTCATGATTCCCGTCGAAAGAGCGCTGGGCTCCGATTGCGGTGTCGTAGCGCTGCCACCGCGAGCACATGTGCGAAGTTACCTGGATGAGCCAGGATCCCAAGGCCTCAGGTTCGCGAATTCGATGAAGCTCGGAGAGTAGTTGAGCCGCCACCGCCTGAAAGATGTCGTTCGCATCATCCGGTGAAATCCCCCGCCGCGCTGGAATCGAATAGATCAGGTTCTTGTACTTGTCGATCAGCGCTTCCCATGCTTGATGATTCCCCTCACGACACTCGGCAACGAGCTGCACATTCGAACGCGCGGCAATACCGGATCCGGCGATGTTTTTGACCGTCGCGTCTAGACCCGAATTGGAACTGAGCATCACGATTGACCCTAACGACACTGACCTATCACCTCGAGGTAACCCATGCCACTGCCCCGCACCGGACCGTTCGATGAATAGTAAAAATATACAAGGCCGTTATCCGTTTTTCGTAAGGGATCTACCCTATGTTGGGGTCACACCAGGACTAACCGGTTCAGTACCAAATCGCCATTTGGAAGCGAATTGCTACGTCGCCGTCAAGGTCTTCCCGCCACGTTCGGGGCCGGTCCCGGCCGCCCGGCGCGCTACCCGGTCGAAGATGAGTTGTATGATTGTCTCGAAAGGACGGAATGTATGCCTCAACAGGATGGTGCAGTCTCAACTGAGTTTTCCGCTAAGAAACTTCCCGAAGGCGTGCTCGACATGACGACCGTCGAGCCGCTTGCGCTCGAAGGGCAAAAGGTCTTCGTTTATTACAACGGTCCCACGGATCAGCTGAGCGGCGTATCCGCGGGCGCCTGTGTTCTCGAACCGGGGATGAGCCCGCACCCGATCCATCAGCATCCCGAGGAGGAATTTCTGATCGTTGGTGAAGGCACGGGCGAGATCGAGTGCGACGGAAAAGTCACGCTCGTCGGCCCCGGAGCGATGATGTATTGCGCGGGCAACACGTGGCACGGCATCACCAACACCGGCAAAGTGCCGATGACTTTCTACTGGTCCAAGTGGATGGCCAAAGGCTTCCCCCAGTAAAAACATGGGTACATCGATTGGGATAACCGCGGTCGCAACCGCCTTCCACCACTTTCAGGTAACCGTCACCGATCTTGAAAGATCCCGCGCCTTCTACGGCGGCTTCCTGGGACTGCCCGAACTGCCGCGCCCCGAATTCGCCTTTCCCGGCGCGTGGTTTCAGTTGGCGGGCGGCCAGGAGCTTCACATCGTTTGTGTTCCGGCTCCGAATTGGCGCGCACCCAGAGTCATGGAGATTTATGAAACTCACATCGCGCTCCGTGTCGGCAGTTTCCGGACCGCGTTGGAAAAGCTGCACGCCGCCGGCTTTCACGAAGATCTTCCGGACGACCACCCGCTCAAGATAGTCATCAAGCCCCACCCGCCCACCGGTTACCCGCAGGTCTACTTTTTCGATCCGGACCGGCATCTGCTGGAGTGGAATGCCGCTACTCTTGACGAATCGGGGTAGGAATACTTTCCTGGAAAAACGCAGGATTACCTCGTCGCACAGGTGCGGAGCTCTCGCGGCGACTGCGACTCGGAACCGGTGCGCGGATCGCCGGGTGGAACGTTCATCGTCTATTCATCGAGTTTGAGGCAGACTGTAGGGGCAGCGGAGGCAGCATGACCAGACGTTTACTTACCGCACCTGTGATTTTCTTCGCAACCAGTCTTGCCATCCCCTTTATCGGGCGCGCACAGACGTTCAAGGTTGAAAAATTCGATATTAAAGGCGAGGGTGGCACGGACTATGTCGCCGTCGAAACCGCGACGGGGCGCGTCTTCGTATCGCGCGGTACGCACATGATGGTCGTCGATGGCGCGACCGGCAAAGTGCTCGGCGACATTCCGAACACGCCAGGCGTACACGGCGCCGGCATCGCCACCAAAGCCGGTCACGGTTTTACGACAAATAGCGGCGATCAGAACGTCACCATGTTCGACCTCAAGACGCTGGCGGTGATCAAGCAGATCAAAGTGGGCCCAGGTCTTGACGGGATCATGTACGACGAGCCTGATGACAAGATCATCTTGACGAATCACAGTCGCCCGATAGGCACGCTCACCGCGATCGATCCCAAGACCGGTGACATCATCGCCACCGTCGAGCTCGAAGACACAGCACCCGAAGGCGCAGCGGCGGATGGCAAGGGACACGTCTTCGTCAACAACGAAAGCAAGAACACGATCCAGGTGATCGACGCGAAGACGTGGAAGGTCACCGCATCATGGCCGCTCGCGCCATGCGAAGGCCCTACCGGCATTGCGTACGACAAGGCGTCTAATCGCATTTTCGCCGGTTGCAACAAGACATCGGTCGTCGTCGATGCAAACACCGGCAAGATCGTGGCATCCATCCCGAACGGCACGCGCGTGGACGCGTTGGGATGGGACCCCTCGAAGAAATTGATCTTCATTCCGAATGGAGGCGAAGGCAACGTCACAGTCGTGCATCAAGATTCGCCGGACAAATATACGGTCGTGGCGACGGTTCCCACGTTCGCCGGCGCCAAGACGATCGCCGTCGATCCGAAGTCTCACAACGCGTACCTGTTCCAGCCGGAGCGCGGTCCCGCTCCAGCGCCGGCTCCTGACGCGCCGCCCCCGCCGGCCGGCCGCGGCGGCCGCGGGCCGCAAGGGCCCATCGTCGCTGCGTGGTTTATCGTCATCAAGCAGTAAGCTGTTCGCGGCTCACGACGCGGCACGAGAGCGGCGCACGGGTAGCGGGCACCGTCGCTCATCCACGAGACTGGTCTAGTTCGCGGCGGGCTTCTCTGCGTGTTCCAAGACGATCACATCCAGGCTGTCTTTTTGGGAAGTCTCAAACCCAGCTGTTGTAATACCGCGATTAACGATTGCGCGTGATCGGTAGTCTGAGGCTGCGCGTCGGTTGACGGAATTTGCAACTCATCCGGAGACCACTCCAGCTTGTAGTCGAAGCTTCCCTGAAGCCCCGAACGATCCAACACGGGTTTTCCGAGCAATCAGGTCAAGGTGTCGGCCAGATCCTGGAGCGGAGCGTTGTCCGCAATGATTTGCCGCCGCTGAAACACCCGAAACATCTTTTGTTTTGCCGGATCCAGGGACGATTGAAGCTCGCTTCGTTTTTCAGGAGATGTCCGCTCGATGGAGAGACTCTCGTCCGCAGCAAACGCGGATGTGATCACACGTCGCGCCCCTGCCACCTTCGCCACCGCTGTCGCCAACAGACCTAGCGGTCCAGACCCTTGGATCACGATGACTTCAGTCGAGCCGATTCCACCGAGGACGTCGACGGCGTTCATGACAGAGCGCAGCGCACAACTCGCTAGACTGGCGAGCTCGTTTGGAACGTCGTCCGGGACGCGGATTCGGCCCGCTTCGGGCATCACGTAGCCGCACTCTGAAAATCCGCCGAGCAGATACGGAAAACGGTCGATCCTTTCATACATGTACCGGCGGGTATGCCGACAAAGGGTCGGCTCCTGAGCCACGGTGCAGAAGAAACAAATCTGTTTGGTCTGGCATTGAGTCGATGCGATCACCGAAAAATCGCCGGCCAGCATCGCGGGTGGGGTGGCGAAGCCCTCCCTCGCAACCTCCAGCCGGTACGGTCCGATCGGGAGATTGGGAATGAGATACGTACCGTCGTTGCCCGTGACGACGGCGCGGACCTGGCCGGTTTCAATCTGCCGGAGTGTTACTTGCGCGATCGGTACTGCGGCTCCGCTGGAATCCTGAACGGTGCCGGAAACCTGGGAAGTGGAAACGGCCTGAGACCACATGGTCCCGCAAACAACTGAAAACGCGATGGCGAGATACAGCTTCCTCATTTGACCCCCCAATCAGCAATTTCGAAATCCAGGAGCCCTCAACTGCGCTGTCGTCATGGCAGAGCAAGGCAACGTTGCTTGCGGCAAGACTAACATCGGCCCTCCGGCCGGCCAAGAATGTAACCGTATCGGCGAGGTTAAACCGAGGGCTTCAGCGGAGGCGGGTGCGGGTTCGCCGGCGCCTTGTACGGAGCCTCTCAAGGATGGTATCGGGCTTTCGGACGAAATCGGTTGCGCGTGCGGCGTCGGCGCGAGCTTTAACAAGCAATAGATCACGTGTCCCCCCCTTCTTTCCACCCCCCCTTGTAACGCATTCCGAACGCGCCTATACTTAAGCCGAATCGATGGAAAACGCCCTGCGGGCGGCCTAGCGTATTTCCCTCCACCTTCCTGGCCTGCCGAATCCGGTGCTCCGCTCGGCAAGCTGTGATTGCGACCGGGAAATCTGTAGACCTCTCCAGGAAAAACCGAAACCATTCCTAGCGCTCAAGAGAAAAAGATGGCGCATACCCACGGTAATGAGTATCAGATCGTAATCGTTCACCAGGACGGAACGGAGGAATTGAGCCGGTGGATGAATAGTGACGAACAGGTGGCTCAGACGATGGCTGCGGTTCGCCGGACACGAGGCTACGCCTACTGGCTTCGGGAACGAAACGTTTTCTGCCCCGAGTGCTCGGACAAGGCACAAGAAATAATGCTGGAATGTCCCATTACGGATATCCCGTCTTCACGATACCTTCCGCACGACTCCGGCTATCTGCTGGCTGTGGGGTCGAGGAACCGATGGAATTGCTGAAGACAGTCATCGGAAGCAGACATTGAGAACGTGACCGCCGCTCGGCCGGTCTGTTTAGCCCGAGCGCTTCCGATAATACGAAATAGTCGCCCCTCTATTTAGCGGTTGGCCACAAACCGTCAGCACGGATTTTGCACACGCGGCGTCAGGGAGATTTGACGCGGCCGATTGCCGCTGTAAATGAGCAATCGTCCATCGGCGTCGCCTGGGCCAACTCCGCCGACTTCGTGTCCGGGCCGAGAGGCCGGCGGCCAAAGCATTCGAGCCGCCAATTTGATACATTCATCCCCATGCCGTTCGAATTAGCAAGAACGATCGGATATCGGGCGATCTGGATGAGCGCCCTTCTGCTGGCCCTGAGTACCAACGGGTCAACGCAAGGCCTCACAGTTCACGACCCCGGGGTTCGAGGGGGAAATGCCGGAGCCGGCGAGGCTCTGCCCGGTATCTCGGGGGCTTACAACAACCTCTTCGTGGCAGGCCTGGCAAAGTTCAGCCAAGAGGATCAAGTCGTCCAGGATGGCCTCGGGCCTCGCATGAACCTCAACAGTTGCGGCGGCTGTCATGCCGCTCCCGCTGCGGGTGGGTCCAGCCCGAAGATCAATCCGCAATTTGCATTTGTCAATAGCGCTGATCACGGGAACAACACACTGCCGTCCTTTATTACCAGGGACGGACCAACGCGGGAAGCGCGATTCAAGAAGACCAGTCTGGGGAACAGGACAGACGGCGGCGTTCATAATCTGTTTACCATCTCCGGAATGAAAGGCGCCCAAGGCTGTGTGCTGCAACAGCCGGACTTCGAGGCGGAATTGGCGCGCAAGAACCTGATCTTTCGAATTCCAACGCCGGTATTTGGGGCCGGCCTGATCGAGCAGATACCGGACCGGGTGATCGTAGATAACCTCAATAATCCGACGGTTCAGCCTGAAAAGAGCCGGATGCGGGTGGGCGGCCGGGTGAATGTCGTAGTTTCCGGCAACACACGGACGGAACAGATCAGAACGCAAGGCGAGCCGAACAGGAATGGCAATGACGGCACCATCGCACGCTTTGGCTGGAAAGCCCAAAACAAATCCCTGCTGTTGTTTGCGGCTGAGGCTTACAACGTGGAGATGGGCATCTCGAGCGAATTGTTCCAGACCGAGCGCGAAGAGAATCCGACTTGCCAGTTCCGGCCTACGCCCAACGATTTTACGGATCCCACCAAAGTCGGAACGTTTGATTTGCTGAGTGACATCGAGAAATTTGCCAGTTTCATGCGCCTGCTTGCGCCGCCGCAACCGTCGGAGAGTGAGCCCGGAGGGCCACAATCGATCGCCAACGGCAGAAACATATTTAAGAAAACAGGCTGCGTACTCTGCCACAGCGAGACCCTCAAGACGGGCAACTCCGTCATTCCACAACTGAGCAACCAGACCGCACATCTCTTTTCGGACCTTGCGCTTCATCAAATGGGTCCGAACCTGGATGACGGCATTAGCCAGGGCGAGGCGAAACCGAACGAGTTTCGGACCCCTCCACTCTGGGGGCTCGGGCAACGTCTATTTTTTCTGCACGATGGCCGAACCAAGGACCTCTTGGTGGCGATTCAAGAGCATCGCGGCGGGAAAGGCCCGTTGGCGTCGGAAGCCAACGAAGTGGTCAAACGGTTCGATCGGCTTTCCACGAAGGACAAGCAGGATCTTCTGAACTTCCTGCGATCGCTTTGATCGCCGTGCCGTTCCTCGTTGGCTGGCAATCGCTGTCGATATTGACAACCCGTACGAGGTGTATTGGGGGGACGGCGGCGTTCACCTTACCATTCGAATGCGCGCGCCGAAGCGGGCGAATCATGAACGTAGCGGCCGGCGAATCGCGTGGCGCGAACAGTGTGAGACCTTCGGAGCAGTTCGCGGAGGAATGGGCTTAGCGCTGGCTTAGCACGCTGATGCACGAGCGGATGATAGCGGTGCGGCGCAGTTCAGGGGAGAGGAATCGACGAGGGCTCTCAACGTAGCGCTCGTTGGGTGACCGCTCATCAGCCGGCGGACCCAATTATGCGAATTGGCGACCTCGTCATGACTTTAGGAGAAAAATGCAGGCCGCTATTATGACGCTCGTCATCGAAATGGAAAAAATAATCTTTGGGTTGGCGGGCATTGGAAGCATTTAAATTGACGCGAGGCTTCAGTAAGGTCCCAGCCTCGCGTCAATTCAGCTAGTGGGCGTGATTGAACAGAAACCACAGGAGGATCAGGCCTCCGGGAACTCCCAATCCCCACGCGACGATATACTTCATTTTCTGCACCCCTCCCTGCAGAGAAAGGCAATCGCCCCGCCAATGTGTAATTACTGAGGTTCATGATGCGTATGGCGATGTAACCCCTGGAATTCATGGCGGCGCGAGCCAGTAGGCTCACACGGACGCTCGAGCTGCCAACGCCAAGTCGCTGGGGTTCGTCAGATTTCGCCGAGGAGCCCGATTATGCAGGCCGCGCTCGGCCGCACATTCGTTCTATCGGGCAAGCGGCAAGAGGCGCTCCGCATCCTTGAGGAACTGCACAGGTTCTCCGAGAAGCGGTATGTGTCGCCGTTCGAACTGGCTTCGCTTCACTTCGCGCTGGGGCAATCCGATGAGGGCTTCGAGTGGCTCTCGAAGGCATTTCAGGATCGTTGCTTTGAGCTGATTTTCTTGCAGGTGGATCCGCGTTGGCAATCGCTCAAGGGCAACCCGCAATTTCACCAGCTATTCAGCCGGTTGGGATTGCCGTAGAACGCGACCCTCAACTTCATCGCGGCGTCACCTTCCATCTGGTGGAAGCCTTGTGCCCACGTCGACCGGCTCCGCGATCGCGCGCTCAGAAACTGCTGGGACACGCATCTGTCCGGCACCACGCAGGAAGACCACATGCGTGATAAGACCGACGAGATTTACGGCCCAGTAGCGATCAGGGTAGCAAGTGGGAGTCGACAATAAATGATTGATTTTTGTGGTGCGCCCGGACAGATTCGAACTGCCGACCTTCTGGTTCGTAGCCAGACGCTCTATCCAACTGAGCTACGGGCGCTTGCTGGAGGTACTGACGACTCTTCTAATGTACCCTGACGAGGCGGCTTGGTGCAACCTCCGTCGAAGATCCGTTCGCGAACCAATCCGCAGATTTCGTGAAGCAGCAGATGAGTAGCGCAACCTTCGTCCTGGCATTGATTCGCGTGTTCCAGGAGCGTTCCTAGATACTGTCGGATTTCGTTGTCATTGTCCATCGATTTTCTCCCCGGGGTAAGCGACGATG
>JAOAPT010000143.1 GCA_025463045.1 Candidatus Solibacter sp. | reverse complement strand
CCTCAACAAGTCAGCCGCGTTTCCGAAACCAGTCTTTCTATTCTTCCGATCTCCGCCCGTCCGAATCCACGGCTCTTCTCCAATCGGACCGGGTTCAACCAGATTTTCGCACTTGCGTCACCGCGTTCCACGTGGACGTGAGGAGGTTCCTCCCGTTCCGCCGAGTAAAAGAACAACCGATATGGCCCCGCGCGAAAGACGGTCGGCAACGTATCTCAGTTTACACGGGATGGCCGCCAGATCGGTGATCGCGCCGCATGACATCCGTCACCTTTTCCGCCTGACAATCCCCACTGTTGCCGCATGCCCGATCCGCGGCACTATGCACTTGGAGGAATCACCAAGTGCCTATCGCGGAATTACAGGCCGTCACCAAAACTTACGGACCGGTGGCCGCTTTGCGCGGAATCGATCTCACTATCCAACCGGGCGAGTTGCTGGCCCTGCTCGGCGCGAACGGCGCGGGCAAGACCACCGCCGTGCGTATCCTGCTCGGGCTCACATCGCCGACTTCGGGCAGCGCTACGATCTGCGGCCATGCCCCGGCCAGCCACGCGGCGAAACTGCGGCGCGGCGCGCTGCTGCAGGTCGCCAAGGTCCCGGAGACGCTGCGCGTGCGCGAACACATCGAACTTTTCTCCGCCTACTACCCCAAACCGCTGCCGATCGCCGACACGATCGCCGCGGCCGGATTGCAGGGTGTCGAGAAGCGCCAGTTCGGAGATCTCTCCGGCGGACAGAAACAGCGCGTCCTCTTCGCGCTCGCAATCTGCGGCAACCCCGACCTGCTCTTTCTCGACGAGCCCACGGTCGGGCTCGACGTGGAAGCCCGCCGGACGATGTGGAAACACATCCGGGGCTTCGTAGCGCGCGGCGGCAGCGTGCTGCTCACCACTCACTATCTTGACGAGGCCGACGCTCTTGCCGACCGCATCGCGGTGATCGATCGCGGCCGCATCATCGCCGAAGGCACGCCCGCCGAGGTGAAACAACAGGGCGCCTCCACCGGTCTCGAAGACGCCTTCCTTTCCCTGGTTCGCCAGAACAATTCAATCGAAGAGGTGCTGCAATGACGTCACGAATCTACTATCTCGAAGCGCGCAACGAACTCCTGAAATTCATCCGCATGAAGAGCTATGCCTTATCCAGCCTGCTCTTTCCGCTAATGTTCTACTGTTTCTTCGGACTCGCCATGGGTCCGCAAGCCGGCGCGAAAACGCCGATGGCGCGCTACCTGCTTGCGACCTACGGCGCCTTCGCCATCATGGGATCGACGCTCTACGCATTCGGGGCGGGGATTGCCGTCGAGCGCGGACTCGGCTGGCTCGAGGTCAAGCGCGCGAGCCCCATGCCCGCGGGCGCTTACCTCTTTGCCAAGGCGTTCGCCTCTATCGTGATCGGCGGCGCGACCATCCTGATGCTGTTCGCGCTCGGCGCGGCGTTCGGCGGAGTGCGGATGGCTCCCACGCAATGGGCGCTCACATTTGCGGCGCTGGTGGCCGGCGCGGTACCATTCTGCGCTCTCGGCCTGATCATCGGTAACCTCGCCGGGCCGAACTCCGCACCCGCGACGGTCAACATGATCTACATGCCGCTCGCCTTCTGCGGCGGCCTGTGGCTGCCCTTCGATTTCCTGCCGAAGGCGATCCAGCAGATCGCGCCCCTGCTGCCCTCTTACCACCTTGCACAAATCGCGCTCGCGATTCAGAACGCGCCCGTGCACGGGACCATCGCAGGACACGCGGAAGCGCTCGCGGCATTCGCCTGCCTGTTCCTCGGCCTCGCCTTCCTCGCGCAATCCCACGAACGCGAGAAGATGTATGGTTAAAGGCAACTGACTATGAGACTGCTGCCGAAAGACCAGGACTGGACGGCATACGTCTACCTGGTTTACCTGCTTTACTTCCTGTTCTACCCGTTTCTAGTCGGGGCGCCTGCGTGGCAGCGCTACGCGACCTTGGCGGGGACTGCGGTGAGTCTCGCGCTCTATTTCGGGTCGTACTGGTTGCGCGGTGTCAAAGTGTTGTGGATTGTCGCGGCGTGGTTCCTCATGGCGATCGTCTTCGGCCGCATCAATCCCGGCAGCAGCGTGTTCTTCGTCTATGGCGCATGCCTCTACGGAAAAATCTGGGAGCCACCGACAGCGTTCCGCTTCCTGGCGGGCCATCTCGCGGCGGTAGCGGTCATCTGCTGGTTGCTTCACCTGCCGGTCTACTCCTGGCTGTCGTCGCTCGTCTTCAGCGGACTCGTGGGTGCGGTCGTCATCCAGTACGCGCAGCGCCAGCGACTCGCCGATCGCCTGGCCGAAGCGCGCGAACAGACGGAACACCTCGCCAAGGTCGCCGAGCGCGAACGCATCGCGCGCGATCTGCACGACCTGCTCGGCCACACGCTCTCGCTGATCGTGCTGAAATCCGAACTCGCATCGCGACTCTCGGCCACGCAGCCGGAGCGCGCCGCCGTAGAGATCCGCGATGTCGAACGCATCTCTCGCGATGCCCTCGCACAGGTCCGCGCCGCGGTCCGCGGCTATCGCTCGATGGGGTTCGAAAGCGAGCTGAAGCAGGCCCGCGCGACGTTAGAAACCGCGGGCATTGCCGTCGAGGCCTCTGTCGAGGCGCCGCGCCTTTCGGCGATGCAGGAGAGCGTCTTCGCGCT